>CAXUIR010000160.1:5947-6224 GCA_964251005.1 uncultured Acetobacteraceae bacterium
CCACCTCCACGGTGGGGGTGAACCAGCGCAGCCGGTAGCCGTCGGCCTCCGGCACGGCAAAGGCGGTCTCGCTGAGGTTGTTCTCTGCCGCGATAGACTGCATCAGCTCGTCCGACAGGGCGGCATCGGGCAGCACCACGGCTGCGGGGTTGCCGCTGAAGGTGCGGTCGGTGAACGCGTCCACCACCCAGTAGGCCAGCTTCACGTTTGTCTCCCCCGTCCCATGCGGCGCCGTGACCCAGCCCGCCGGCGCCGGCGCTAAATCCCGGCGCTGCCT
>CAXUIR010000161.1:0-342 GCA_964251005.1 uncultured Acetobacteraceae bacterium
CCACCAGCCGTGCCAGCGCCAGCCGCCGCTTCTGCCCGGCCGAGAGCATCCGCGCCGGCAGCCTGGCCAGCCGCGAGAGCCCCAACGCGTCCAGCGCCGCTGCCGGGTCACGGCCGGCCACGCGCGCGGCGAAAGCCAGGTTCTCGGCGGCACTCAGCCCGGGCTTGATGCCGTCCAGGTGGCCCAGGTAGGCGATCTTGCCGGCGAGCTCGTCCGAGCCGTCGAAGCTGATCCTGCCCGCGTCCACGCGGCCCAGGCCGGCCAGAGCACGCAGCAGGGTGGACTTGCCGGCGCCGTTGGGGCCGAGCAGCAGCAGGGCGCCGCCTTCGGGCACGGACAGGC
>CAXUIR010000161.1:352-6195 GCA_964251005.1 uncultured Acetobacteraceae bacterium
AAACTTTTGTTTCCTGAGTGCACGCTGCGGAACGTTCCGCGACAGCCGGAGCAAAGTTTTTTTGCTTCTTTTTTTTCAAAAAAAGAAGGCTTCCTTTGTCTTTGTGGCGACACTTGGCTGGGCCCCAGGGTGAAGCCCAGGCGTTCCACAACGCTGCGCGCCGCCTCGAGCCAGGCCTCGTCCTCGGTGTCGTGGCGGTGCATGGGCTTCGAGTTCGGCTCGGTTGCGGCTGGGCAATGTCGGGGTGCCGCGCAAGCACACCCTTCGGGCGGAAGGCTGCCGTATCCTACAGCCCGCCGCCCACCCTGGCGAGACCGGGCTTGTGACGCCATTTCGCAAGGGTATAACCGCCCCACTCCAGCGGCCGCCCCCGCCCAGGCGCCGCACAGCATCGGAACCCCCGCCCCATGAAGCCGACCGGCCAGGACACGCTGAACACACGCCGCACCCTCAACGCCGGCGGGCACGACTACGCCTACTTCTCCATCCCCGAAGCCGAACGCACCATCGGCGACGTGAGCCGGCTGCCGGTCAGCCTGAAGATCCTGCTGGAAAACGTGCTGCGCTTCGAGGACGGGCGCAGCTACACGGTCACCGACGCCCACAAGATTGCCGACTGGCTCGTGGCCGGCAGCAGCAAGGGCGAAGTCCCGTTCAAGCCCGCCCGCATCCTGATGCAGGACTTCACCGGCGTTCCCGCCGTGGTGGACCTCGCCGCCATGCGCGACGGCATCCTCAAGCTGAACGGCGACCCGCAGCGGGTGAACCCGCTGGTCCCGGTAGACCTGGTGATCGACCACTCGGTGATGGTGGATTTCTCCGGCACCCCACAGGCGCTGCAGCAGAACGTGGAGGTGGAGTTCGAGCGCAACGGCGAGCGCTACGCTTTTCTGCGCTGGGGCCAGGAGGCGTTCCAGAACTTCCGCGTGGTGCCGCCGGGCGCCGGCATCTGCCACCAGGTCAACCTCGAATACATCAGCCAGGCAGTGTGGACCGCCGAGGTGGGCGGCGAGACGCTCGCCTACCCCGACACGCTGTACGGCACCGACAGCCACACCACCATGGTCAACGGCGCCGGCGTATTGGGCTGGGGCGTGGGCGGCATCGAGGCCGAAGCCGCCATGCTTGGCCAGCCGATCGCCATGCTGATCCCCGACGTAATCGGCTTCCGCCTCACCGGCCGCATGCCGGAGGGGGCAACCGCCACCGACCTGGTGCTGACTGTCACGCAGATGCTCCGCAAGAAGGGCGTGGTCGGCAAGTTCGTGGAGTTCTTCGGGCCCGGGCTGGACAGCCTCAGCGTGGCCGACCGCGCCACCATTGCCAACATGGCGCCGGAATACGGTGCCACCTGCGGCTTCTTCCCGGTCGACGCCAAGACGCTGGACTACTTCCGCCTCACCGGCCGCAGCGAGGACCGCATCGCGCTGGTGGAAGCCTACCTGCGCGCGCAGGGCATGTTCCGCGACGCCACTACGCCGGACCCGGTGTTCACCGACACCATCGAACTCGATATGGGCACCGTGGTGCCGAGCCTCGCCGGCCCCAAGCGCCCGCAGGACCGCGTCTCGCTCACCGACGCCTCGCGCGCGTTCCTCGAAGACCTCACCGCCAACCAGGGCGTGCCGGCCAACGATGTGGGCACGCGCTTTCCCGCTTCGGGCAAGAACTTCGACGTCGGCCATGGCGACGTGGTGATCGCGGCCATCACCAGCTGCACCAACACCTCCAACCCCTACGTGCTGGTGGCCGCCGGCCTGGTCGCCCGCAAGGCGCGCGCGCTGGGCCTGCACCCGAAGCCCTGGGTGAAGACCAGCCTGGCGCCGGGCAGCCAGGTGGTCACCGAGTACCTGGATCGCGCCGGGCTCACCGCCGACCTGGACGCGCTGGGCTTCAACACCACCGGCTACGGCTGCACCACCTGCATCGGCAATTCCGGCCCGCTGGACGAGGCGATCGTCGACGCCATCGAGGGCCACAAGCTGGTGGCCGTCAGCGTGCTGTCCGGCAACCGCAACTTCGAAGGCCGCGTGCACGCCAACGTGCGCGCCAACTACCTGGCCAGCCCGCCGCTGGTGGTGGCCTACGCCCTGCTCGGCAACATTCGCGAGGACATCACCAGCCAGCCACTCGGCACGGGCTCCAACGGCAAGCCGGTCTACCTGCGCGACGTGTGGCCCACCAACAAGGAGATCGAGGAGCTGGTGGCCTCGTCCGTCACCCGCGCGCAGTTCCTCGAACGCTACGGCGTGGTCACCCAGGGTACCAAGGAATGGCAGGCGCTTCGGGTGGAAACCGGCAGCGAAACCTACCGCTGGAACGACGGCTCCACCTACGTGAAGAACCCGCCCTACTTCGAGGGCATGACCGAGGAGCCGGCACCGCGCGGCGACATCACCGGCGCGCGCATCCTCGCCTTGCTCGGCGACAACATCACCACCGATCACATTTCGCCAGCCGGCAACATCAAGAAGTCCTCGCCGGCCGGCGAGTACCTCGGCCAGCACCAGGTTTCGCAGCGCGACTTCAACAGCTACGGCAGCCGTCGCGGCAACCACGAGGTAATGATGCGCGGCACGTTCGCCAACATCCGCATCCGCAACGAGATGGTTGCTGGCACCGAAGGCGGCATGACGCGCCACTACCCGGGCGGCGAGGTGATGCCGATCTATGACGCGGCGATGCTCTACCAGGCGTCAGGCACACCGCTGGTGGCGTTCGGCGGCAAGGAATACGGCATGGGCAGCTCGCGCGACTGGGCGGCAAAGGGCACTATGCTGCTCGGCATCAAGGCTGTGGTGGCGGAAACCTTCGAGCGGATCCACCGCAGCAACCTGGTCGGCATGGGCGTGCTGCCGCTGCTGTTCCCGCTGGGTGTCACGCGCCACACGCTGGAGCTGCGCGGCGACGAGACGATCGACATCCTGGGACTGGAGCAGCTGCGGCCGCGGATGGATTTGACGATGCGCATCCATCGTGCGGGTGGGACGACGGACGAGCTGGACGTGATCTGTCGGGTGGATACGTTGGACGAGGTCAACTACTACAAGCACGGCGGAATATTGCATTACGTGCTGCGGGGGATGGCGAAGGCGGCGTAAGCAAGCAAGCGTTTCTTTTTTGAAAAAAAGAACCAAAAAACTTTTGTTCCTGGCGCGGCTGATGCGGGAACGGCGTCGGGGAGAAAAGTTTTTTGCTTCTTTTTTTCAAAAAAGAAGCGCTTGCTTCTTTCGTCAGCGAGCTTTCACCCCGGCCCGATCGGGCAGGCGCACGTGAACCAGGGCCAGGAAGCCTATTGCGATCAGCCCGCCCACTGCCATCGGGTCGAACGTTAGCAATTCGCCCGGAGCGGCCGACGCCGGAGCCTGAGAGACCCACGACAGCAACGACGGCGCGACGCGGTAGAGAAACAACGGCAGGCATGCCAGCGAGGCCACCAGGGTCAATACGGCCACTATGGCGCGTCTCGTGAAAGCTAGGGCAGCGCACAACAACAGCAGCAAGCTGCCACCAGGGCATATCTGAATGAGGGGCCCGGTGAGCCGTCCCCCTCCAGCTTCCGTATCGATGAGGTTCATCGCGAGCATCAGGCCGAGGATGCCCGCCAAGAGCGCGCTGACTGCCTTCAAAACCGGCGCCAACCATTGCCTTTTCATGCCCGGCCGCGCCTATCGGATCGTGGAGTCGTAGCGGCGGAAGACCTCGGGTCCGAGCGGACGAGGTCCTAACGCCGACGGCCTCGGGACGTGTTCGATCGTGCCGGGCGGACCCGGTCCGCGGTCACCAGTCCCGATCACGAAGTCGCCTTGGCCCATGATCATCACGTGGCCGGTCGCGTCCGAGTAAGCAATGTCTTGCGCGATAACGTCGCCAGGTTCGGGCTTCTCGCCCGGCCGAAGCACTCGCCAATGTTCGATGTCGTAGGTGCGATTAGCCCAGTCACCCGCGTGGGCGGATACCTGTGCCAAAACCAATGCCCATGAGGTAGTCCGGGCGTGGCTCCGGCCTGAGTGAGTATGTCGTACACGAACAGGTTGCACTTGTTCGTGTTGGCCGGGTAATTCCCCTTTGCGACGCTACGGACCCATGCCTGTGAGCCGACATAGGCGAGCGCCACAGACGCAATCTTCGCTCTAACCTCTGCGTCCGTCGGCATCAGCGTCTCTGCAGATGGAGGTTGCGACGACAGACTTCGCGTATACTCGGTTTGCGCAATTTACCGCAAACAGCTTCATCGGGCCGCGTTGTTCCCGTCAGATCGCTCAAATCCTCGGCAAACAGAGCGCAGGCAAGTCCGTCCAAAGAAGTAAGGTTCGCGGCGAATGAATCCTGGCGAGAGCACGGGCTAACAGCAGTGATCCCGGTATTGACCTGTAACAGTAAGCAAAGCGGTTCTTTTTGAAAAAAGAACCAAAAACCTTTTGTTCCCTCGGGCGCGCGCTGCAGAAACCTCCGCGACAGCAGTACGAAAAATCTTTTGGTTCTTTTCTTCAGAAAAGAAGGCCTTGCTTTCTTCCCGGTTGTCAGGAGTCAAAACCTCGGCTCGCTTTCAACGTCTCAGCCTTGCCTTCCGCCCCGCGCCGTTGTTACGTCCCGCCCTGGGCGAAAGCCCGCCAGCGGAGGAAACCAACCAATGCGTCTAGCGGTGCTGAAAGAGCGTCGTGCCGACGAGACGCGCGTGGCCGCGACACCAGAGACGGTGCGCAAGCTCGTCGCCCTCGGCCTGCAGGTGGCCATCGAGGCCGGTGCCGGCCAGCACGCCTCCATTCCGGACGCCGACTTCACCGCCGCCGGCGCCGAGGTCACGCCCGACCCGCAAGCCACGCTCGCCAACGCCGGCGTGGTCTTCGCCGTCCAGACCCCGGAGCAGGCCGAGCTCGCCCTGATCCCGCGCGGCGCCCTGCTGGTCTGCATCTCCGGCGCGCTCGCCAACCGCGACGTCGTGCCAGCCTTGGCGCAAGCCGGCATCGACACCGCGGCGATGGAGCTGCTGCCCCGCATCACCCGCGCCCAGTCGATGGACATCCTCTCCAGCCAGGCCAACCTCGCCGGCTACCGCGCGGTAATCGAGGGCGCGCACGCCTTCGACCGCGGCTTCGCCATGATGATGACGGCGGCCGGCACCGTGCCCCCTGCCCGCGTGTTCGTCGTCGGCGCAGGAGTCGCCGGCCTGCAGGCCATCGCCACCGCGCGCCGCCTGGGTGCCATCGTCTCGGCAACCGACGTGCGGCCGGCGGCGAAAGAGGAGATCCGCTCGCTGGGTGCCACCTTCGTGGGCGTCGAGGACGACGAGACCGCCAAGCAGACCGGCGCCTACGCTCGCGAGATGACCGACGACTTCCGCCGCAAGCAGGCCGAGCTGATGACGGCCACCGTCGCCAAGAACGACATGGTGATCTGCACCGCGCTGGTCCAAGGAGGCAAGGCACCCGTGCTGGTCAGCCAGGCGATGGTGGACGGCATGCGCCCCGGCAGCGTGGTGGTCGACATCGCGGCGGACGGCGGCGGCAACTGTGCGGCCACCCACCCGGGCGAGATGTACGTCACCGCCAACGGCGTGAAGGTTCTGGGATTCCGCAACTGGCCCGGCCGCATCCCGGTGGCTAGCTCGTCGCTGTACGCGAAGAACCTGCTCACTTTCCTGACCACCTTCTGGGACAAGGACGCGAAAGCGCCGAAGCTGCCGCCGGAGGACACCATCGTCCAGGGCGTCATGCTGACCCGCGGCGGCCAGGTGGTGCACGCCCAGTTCGGCACCGCCGCGGCGAGCCCCGCCGCAGGCCAGCCGGCCAGCGCGGCCACCGAGCCCGAGGCACCGCTCGCCACCCCGATGGGAGCCGAGC
>CAXUIR010000162.1:0-6148 GCA_964251005.1 uncultured Acetobacteraceae bacterium
GAGTCAAAAGTTTTTTGGTCCTTTTTTTCAAAAAAGGACTGCTTGCTTTCTGTGACCCGGTATAAACGCCTTAAACAACGAAAGGCCGTTGCCTTTCCCGCGGGCGGGGCGGGCCGCCCTGCCCTACCGTTTCGTCTCTGGTGGTAACCGGCTGCGACGGATGGCATGCTGGGCGGACCACGCCAGACCGGAGACCAACTCCGGCCAGAGCCGACGGAGAGGCCTGCCATGTCCGAAGACCTGCTGTTTCACGTCAAGCCCGCCACTGCCGCCGAGGCGAGCGTGGATGCGGCCCATTTGCGCCTGTTGGTCAACCACGCGGCGCGGGACCCGGACCATTTCTGGGCCGAGCAGGCGCGGCGGCTGGACTGGATGCGGTTTCCGGAGGTGATCAAGAACACCAGCTTCGAAGGCGACGTGCGGATACGCTGGTTCGAGGACGGCGTGCTGAACGCGTCGGCGACGTGTCTGGACCGGCATTTGGCAGAGCGGGGCGACCAGGTGGCGATCATCTGGGAGGGCGACGATCCGGCTTCTTCGCAGAGGATCACCTACCGCGAGCTGCACGAGCGGGTGTGTCGGCTGGCCAACGCGATGAAACTTTTGGGGGCGAAGAAGGGCGATCGGGTTTCGATTTACCTGCCGATGGTGCCGGAGGCGGCGGTGGCCATGCTGGCCTGCGCGCGGATCGGGGCGATCCATTCCGTGGTGTTTGGCGGGTTCTCGCCGGACAGCCTCGCCAACCGGATACAGGATTGCGGGTCCACCATGCTGATCACCGCCGACGAGGGGCGGCGCGGCGGGCGGAGCGTGGCGTTGAAGACCAACGCGGACGCGGCGCGGGCGCGGGGTCCGTCGGTAGCCAGCGTGATCGTGGGGCCGGGGACCGGGGCGGACGTGCCGATGCAGGCGGGGCGCGACCACGGCTACGCGGCGCTGGTGGCGGCGGCCTCGCCGGACTGCCCGCCGGAGGAGATGGGGGCCGAGGACCCGCTGTTCATCCTCTACACCAGCGGCAGTACCGGCAAGCCGAAGGGGGCGCTGCACACCACCGGCGGCTACATGGTGTGGGCCAGCTTCACCCACGAGCTGGTGTTCGACTACCGGCCGGGCGAGGTGTTCTGGTGCACCGCCGACGTGGGCTGGGTGACCGGGCACACCTACATCGTGTACGGGCCGCTGGCCAACGGCGGCACCACGGTGATGTTCGAGGGCGTGCCCACCTACCCGAGCAGCGCGCGGTTCTGGGAGGTGATCGACAAGCACGGCGTGAACGTCTTCTACACCGCGCCGACGGCGATCCGCGCGCTGATGCGCGAGGGTGACGCGCCGGTGCGGACCACGTCGCGCAAATCTCTGCGGCTGCTGGGCAGCGTGGGCGAGCCGATCAACCCGGAGGCCTGGTTGTGGTATTACCGCGTGGTGGGCGACGAGCGTTGCCAGATCGTGGACACCTGGTGGCAGACGGAGACCGGCGGCATCCTGATCAGCCCGGTGGCCGGCGCGGTGGCGCTGAAGCCGGGCTCGGCGACGTTCCCGTTGCCTGGAGTAGAGCCGGTGCTGGTGGACGCGGAAGGGCGCGAGCTGGAGGGGGCGGTGGAAGGCAACCTCTGCATCACCGACAGCTGGCCGGGGCAGATGCGCACGGTGTTCGGCGACCACGAGCGCTTCGTGCAAACCTACTTCACCACGTATCCGGGCAAGTATTTCACTGGCGACGGGGCACGGCGCGACGCCGACGGCTACTGGTGGATCACCGGGCGGGTGGACGACGTGATCAACGTCAGCGGCCACCGCATGGGCACCGCAGAAGTGGAGAGCGCGCTGGTGAGCAACCACAACGTGGCGGAAGCAGCCGTGGTGGGCTTTCCGCACGAGGTGAAGGGCCAGGGGATCTACGCCTACGTGACGCTGAAGGACGGGGTGGAGCCGACGGACGCGTTGCGGCGCGAGCTGGTGGCGTGGGTGCGGCGCGAGATCGGGCCGGTTGCCGCGCCGGACGCGATCCAGTGGGCGCCGGGGCTGCCGAAGACGCGCAGCGGCAAGATCATGCGGCGGATCCTGCGCAAGATTGCGGCCAACGAGGTGGACGGGTTGGGGGATACGTCGACGCTGGCTGATCCAGGGGTGGTGACGGAGCTAGTGGAGAGTCGGGTAAAATAAGCAAAGCAAGCGCTTCCTTTTTGAAAAAAAGAAGCAAAAAACTTTTGTCTCCGTTCGTTGGGCCGGGCTGAAACGAGTCGTCTCAGCCGTCCGCGACAGCGCGCGCAAAAGCTTTTTGCTTCTTTTTCTCGAAAAAGAAGACTTGCTTGCCTTGCCTTAAGGCAACCCAAAGTAGTGACTCCGCGGCAGAACTCGCGCAAGATACGTTCGCAGTCAAAACGGAGTGCGATCCATGTGTCGTCGCGTGTTTGCCGTCCTGCTTCTTGCCGGCACAGTCTACGCGCGCCCGGTGGTTGCTCAGGGGCCGGCGGCAGGGCCTGCCATCACCGTTACACCGACGGCCAACCAGCATCCGATCAGCCCGTACATCTACGGCATGGCCAATTACGGCGTCTCGCCGGCCTACCAGCAGGCTGCCCGCCTGTCCGTGCTGCGCTGGGGCGGCGACGGCGCCACCCGCTACAACTGGCAGGTGGACAGCAGCAACGCCGGTTTCGACTGGTTCTTCATGGGCGGTGACGGCGCCGCCAACCCGGTGCCCAGCGCCGGCCCGGACGCGCTGGTGCGCGCCGACCAGGCGACGAAATCGGCCACCCTGCTGACCATCCCGATCATCCCGTACATCAACAACTCTGCCGCCTGGTCCTGCAGCTTTCCCGTGAGTGGCGCGCCAACCGGCCAGCCCAGCTACGGCGCCCAGCAGGCCAGCAACCCCTACGTGTTCCCTGCCGGCGAGACCTGCGGCAACAGCATCGCCGCGTCCGGCACGCAGCTGACGGACACCGACGTGTTGGCGAACAACCAG
The DNA here is from genome assembly GCA_964251005.1 of uncultured Acetobacteraceae bacterium. Lineage (GTDB taxonomy): Bacteria > Pseudomonadota > Alphaproteobacteria > Acetobacterales > Acetobacteraceae > BOG-908. The sequence continues at coordinate 2,969 of CAXUIR010000162.1, forward strand.
GCGAACACACCGTCTTTCCAGCAAGCGTGGGTGGCTCACCTGGTCGGCACGTTCGGCGCCGGCAACAAGGGCGGCGTGCGCTTCTACCAGTTGGACAACGAGCCGCTCGGCTGGGGCAACACGCATCGTGACGTGATGCCGGATGGTGCGACCTACGCCACCATCGCGAGCCTTGGCGAGTCCTACGCGCTCGCCGTCAAGCAGCAGGACGCCTCCGCGCAGATACTCGGCCCGTCCGACTTCACGCTGGGCGGCTGGGTCGGCACGCCGTCGGCACAGAACAACCTCTACGCCGGGCAGTACTACCTGCAGCAGATGGCCGCGTTCGGCGCCGCGCATCACCGCCGCGTGCTGGATTTCTTCGACGAGCACTACTACTTCAACTTTACCGACGCGGCGAGCCAGCTCGCTTCCACCCGCACCTTGTGGGACCCTACCTACAACGGCGGCACGTGGGTGGAGCAATACTACTTCGACGGGCCGATGATGCTGCTGCCGCGTTTCCGGCAGTGGATCGTGCAGTACTACCCCGGCACCAAACTTGCCGTGTCGGAATACTCCATCGATTCAGGCAACGGCCTGATCACCGACGCGCTGGCCGAGGCCGACGTGCTGGGCATCTTCGGCTGGCAGGGCGTGGACCTGGCCACCATGTGGAACCCGCCGGCGCCCACCGCGCCGATCGCGTTCAGCTTCCTGCTGTATCGCAACTATGATGGCCAGGGCTCGGGCTTTGGCGGAACGTCCGTGCAGGCCAGCAGCGCCGACCAGGGCTCGGTGTCTGTCTACGCTGCGTTGCGCAACGCGCGGTCGTTGACGCTGGTGCTGATCAACAAGACGGCCGGCGCGTTGGCAACGCCGGTCACCGTGGCCGGACAAGTTGGCAACGTGAGCGCGCAGGCCTACAGCTACAGCGGCGCGGACCTGACGGCTATCCACAAGGTGGCAAACGTCGCGTTCAGCGCGGGGGCGGCGACGGTCAGTGTTCCGGGTTACTCGATGAACATGTTGGTGGTGCCGTTGCGGTAGGCATCAGGATGGGGCGGGTATCGGAAAGGCACGCGGTTCTTTTTCGAAAATGTCTCCGCTGTCGCGGACTCATCCGGAGAGCGCGCGACAGCGGAGTCAAAGTTTTTTGGTTCTTTTTTTCAAAAAAGAACTGCTTGCTTGCTTCACGTTCCCACCGCACGCGCAATCAACGCCTCGTAGTTCCTGATATAGACATCCATGTCCAAGTTCGCCTCCGCCCAGGCCCGCGCGCCGGCGCGGATGCGTGCGGCCAAAGCCTGATCCTCCAGCACCTCCAGCACGCGGTGCGCGATCGTGTCCGGCTGCAGGAACGTGGCCAGGCGGCCGCTCACCCCGTCGGTGACGAACTCGCGCACCGGCGCAGTGTCGCTCACCACCAGCGCGCAGCCGACTGCCATCGCCTCACGCAACGACCACGAGGCGACGAACGGGTAGGTGAGGTACACGTGCGCGTCGGAGCGTTGCAGCAGCTTCACGTAGGTGTCGTACGGCACGCGGCCGGCGAAGTGCACGCGGGCCAGGTCGAGATGGCCGGCGAGCTCGTCCTGCATCTGTTCGCGCCAGGTGCCGGCGGCGGGTTTGGCGCCGTAGCTGACGCCGTCGCCGCCGACCAGGATCACGCGTGCGTCGGGGCGCGCGGCGAGAATGCGCGGCAGGGCGCGCATGAAGACGTGGAAGCCGCGGTATGGTTCGAGGTCGCGCACCACGTAGGTGACGAGCTTTTCCGCCGGCGCAACCTTGTAGCCGCCCAGGGTGACGGTGCGGCGGCGCACATCCGGGTTGGGCTTGCACACCTCCAGGTTCACGCCTTCACGCAACACGGCGATCTTGTCGCGCGCCCAGTTCGGGTAGGTGCTGTGCTGGAAGTCTGTCGGCGTCTGGCCGAAACCGGGGTTGTTCAGCGAGATCATGTTGACGACGTTCTTGGTGCGGATGCGTCCCGGCATCTCCGGGCCGGGCGGGAACTCCGGGTCGAAGCCCACGTCGAAACCGTGCAGGTTGTAGTAAAACTCCTGGTAGCCGAGCAGCGGCGCGTCGGGCCAGACGTCGTTGATGTGCAGCAGCTCGCCCCAGCCGTGATGGCCGATGATGACGTCGGGCGTGAAGCCGAGGGTTTTCAGGTTTTCGCAGGACCGTACGACGAGTTCCGCGCGCGAGAGAGCGAGCTCGATCTCGCGCGCGTTGGGCAGCGTATTCTGCCCCGGGTTGCGCGGCTGCGGGCGGACGATCTTGCGCACGCCGGCAAGCTGGTTGCGCGGGGCTTCTGTGAGGAACAGCAGGTCGTGGGTGTTTTGCGCGGCAAGGTGGCGCAACAGGTGCAGGTATTGCGCTGGGAAGTTCTGGTGGACGAAGAGGTACTTCATGCCGGGCGCGGGCAAGCAAGCAAGGCCTTCTTTTCTGAAGAAAAGAAGCAAAAGACTTTTGTCTCGGCTGTCGCGGAGTTTCCCCCGGCGTGTACCCGAGGGAACAAAAGTTTTTTGGTTCTTTTTTTCAAAAAAAGAACTGCTTGCTTACTTCTTGCCTCGCGGCTTCGCCTTAGGCTTGGGCGTCACCACGCGAGGCGCAGGTTCCGGCTCGGCGGCATCCTCGCGCGCCACCAGCTTGATGTTGAACGCCTCCAACGGCGACATGCTGTCGGCCTGGCACGGCTCGCCGTTGTCCAGCGGGCCGACGCGGGTGCCGTCCACGAAGCTGGCTTCCACCACGCAGTCGAACCGCTCGGCGGCCTCGCCGCGCAGGCGCATGCGCAGGCCCAGGATCGGCAGGCTCATGCCGCGGCTGCCGCAATACTGGCCGCCTTCGGCCCAGGGGCTCAGCCAGCCGCGGCCGAGCACCGCCTGATACTCGATGTCGGCGGGACCTACGGGGCTCTTGGGGGAGACGGCGAAACCTTCGATCCAGGCCTTGCTGCCGGGTTTGCCCATCCAGTCGCCGAGCGCGGCGAGCACGTCGCCGCTTCCCTGTATGTGCGCCACCACTTCGGCTGCCTTGGCCGCCTCTCCGCTGGTCTGGGAGGCGCCGGCAGGGGTGTTCTGCGGTGCAGCCTGGGCTTTAGACTGTGCTCCGGTTTGGGCCGCATTTTGCGGGGTGATAACGGCGGCCGACGCCGGGCCGGGTGCGGCGGCGGGGCGGGGTGCGTTGGCCGGGCTG
>CAXUIR010000163.1:0-6134 GCA_964251005.1 uncultured Acetobacteraceae bacterium
TCTCAGACATCCTCGTGCTGTCCCATCCTGCCGCGCAGCGCCTTCAGCGCCCGGTGCAGGTTCACCTTCAACGCACCCTTGCTCCGCCCCGTCTCGCGCGAGGCCTGGTCCAGAGACCGCTCCTGCAGGGCCAGCAGCTCGACCGCCTGGCGCTGCAGCGGCGGCAGGGTCGCCACCGCGGCGCGCAGCCTGGCCCCGTCATCCTGCCGGCTGGCGTCGGCCTCCGCGTCGGGCCCCGGCTCGGCATGCGCCAGGACGGCGGCCTCGTCTTGCACCTCGCGCGCGCCGCGCCGGCCGTGCAGCCGCAGCGAATCGATCGCCCGACGGCTGGCGATGGCCCGCAGCCACGGCTGAAACGGCCGACCGGGGTCGTACGTGGGCAGCGCCCGATGGATGGTCAGCAACACGTCCTGCACGACGTCATCCACCCGGTCCGGCCGCACGCCGCTCCGCCGGGCCGTCGCCGCCGCAATCGGCACGCAGGCCCGCAACACGGTCTGGTAAGCCTGGGCGTCGCCGTCTTGCGCCGCCCGCATCAGCGCGGCCAGGTCTTGTTCCGCAGGACCATCCATGGCGCGAGCATAGGAACGATCCAGGCCCGCGTGCCATCCCCCGGCAGCAGGCCGGCCCGCGCGTGCCCGTCCTCACCAGCAGCTGGACTAGCCACGTGCCATCCCCCGGTAGCGAGCCAGTCCGCGCGGGCCCACCCTCACCAGCAGCTGGACCAGCCACGTGCCATCCCACGACAGCGAGCCGGTCCGGGCGCACCCGCCCTCACCAGCAGCTGAACCAGCCACGCGTCGTCCGCCGACAGCGAGCCAGTCCGCGCGGGCCCATCCGCACCAGCAGCTGGACCAGCCACGTGCCATCCCACGACAGCAAGCCGGTCCGGGCGCCCGCCCTCACGAGCCGCTGAACCAGTTGTAGCCCTGGTCCTCCCAGTAGCCGCCGGGGTTCTGATTGGTCACCGTGATCGCAGCGATGTTCTTCGGATTCTTGAAGCCGAGCTTGGTGGGGATGCGCAACCGCACCGGCGCGCCCCATGCCGGGCTCAGCGGCGCGGCCTCGAAATCCAGCGCCAGGATGGTCTGCGGGTGCAGGGCGGACGCCATGTCGATGCTCGACGAGTAGTCGTCGAAACACTCGAACCCCACGTAGCCCGCGCGCAAATCGGCGCCCACGTGCTGCAGGAACACCCGCAACGGCACGCCGGACCACTGGCCGATTTGGCTCCACCCCTCGACGCAGATGTGCCGGGTGATCTGGCTCTCCTGCGGCAACGCGCGCAGCCGCTCCAGCGACCAGGGCGACTTATCGGCCACCAGGCCGGAGACCTCCAGCTGCCAGTCCGGGTCCGGCGCCCGCACCTGGCTGATGGGGTAGTAGGCGTTGAACGTGAACGGCTTGGTGATCTGGTCCGGGCGGAAGGTGGCGGCCAGCTTGTCGGGGTCGAACAGCAGCGCCTGCATGCGGTCGTTGAACCGCAGCATCGCCCACAGCATGCGGTCGAACACGCCGTCATGGGTGGCCAGCTCGCCGCAGCCGCTCAGCATCGCCAACGCGCCAACCGAGAGGGTGCCGCGCAGCAGGTGCCGGCGCTCAAGCTTGCGTATCTGCGTCAGGTGATCGGCACGGCGGATCATCGGGGAGCTGTCCTAAGAAGAAAGCAAGCGGTTCTTTTTTGAAAAAAGAACCAAAAAACTTTTGACTCCGCTGTCGCGCGCTCACCGGACAAAACCGCGACAGCCGCGACAAAAGCTTTTTGCTTCTTTTTCTCGAAAAAGAAGGCCTTGCTTCTGCGTCATGGTGCCGCCACCCGGTCGTCGTCCACCCTGCCGCCGGTCACCATCGAAACCAGGGTGGACGGCACCAGCGCCACCAGCACCACGTGCACCGCCAGGAACGCCACGATCCCGCACATCAGCGCGAAGTGAATGCGCCTTGCCAAATCGTAGCCGCCGAACAGCCAGGTGACCTCACCGAGCTGCACCGGCTTCCAGATCGATAGGCCGGTCAGCACCGCCAGCACCGCGGCCACGGTCACCAGCACGTAGAGCAGCTTCTGCACCGCGTTGTACTGCCCGCGCCGGTGCACCAGCCGCAGGCTCAGCTCCGCCCAGAAATCCCGCGCCACATCGCGTGGGCGGACCGGCAGGAAGTGCCGCCGGAAATGTCCGCTGGCCAGGCCCCACGCGAGGTAGACCAGCCCGTCGGCCATCAGCACCCACATCGCTGCCAGGTGCCAGGCGATCCCCGCCCCCCGCCAGCCGCCCAGCGTCACCGCCCCCGGTATGCTGAACGGCAGCACGGGCGAGGCGTTGTAGATCTGCCAGCCGCTCAGGATCATCACGATCATCGCAGCCGCACCCACCCAGTGGGTGACGCGCACCACCAGCCTGTGGGCGGCGACACGTCCGGCTCCCCGGCCGGACGCTGCCGCCAACTTCGGTGGGTAGGTCTGCACATCGGTCTCCATCGTCAGGGGTATTCGCCGACGGCGGCCCGCGGTTACGTTCGCAACCTGATAACGCCCAACACGGCGCCCAACCTGGAGGGCGCACGTAACCGCCGCGCCCCTTGGCACGTATCGCAGGTCGGGTGGTTGCGTGCACCACCGCCGGACAGGATTGGGAGCTTCAATTGATGATACGCAGACGCCTCGTGCTGATGGCAACCGCTGGGCTGGGCGCGCTCGGCTTTCTCGGGCTTTCGCGGCGCGTGGCGGCGGCGACGGAGACCTTCACCGTCACCCACACCGACGCCGAGTGGCGCCGCATCCTCCCGCCCGAGGCCTTCACCGTGTTGCGCCAGCAGGGCACCGAGGCGCCCGGATCGAGCCCGCTGGACCACGAGTTCGGCGCCGGCCGCTACGATTGCGCCGGCTGCGCCTTGCCGCTGTTCGCCTCGGCCACAAAGTTCGACAGCGGCACCGGCTGGCCCAGCTTCTACGCGCCGCTGACCCACGCCGTCTCCACGGAGTCCGACGACTCGTTCCTGATGGAGCGCACGGAGGTCCATTGTAGCCGCTGCGGCGGCCACCTCGGCCACGTCTTCAACGACGGCCCCAAGCCCACCGGCCTGCGCTACTGCATGAACGGCGTCGCACTGTCCTTCAAGAAGGGAGCAACCGCATGATCCGCCTTGCCAAATACACCCTCGCCGCCGTGGCTGCGGCGCTGCTCGCCACCACCGCGCTGCACGCCCCGGCAATCGGTGCCGAGGACGTGCACGTGGTCCCTGCACCCAAGCTGGACGCCCCAGTATCAGGCACGCCGCAGACGGCCGTGCTTTCCGGCGGCTGCTTTTGGGGCGTGCAGGGCGTGTTCGAACACGTCCGCGGCGTGCAGCGCGTGCTGGCCGGCTACAGCGGCGGCCGCGCGGAGGACGCCGACTACGAGACAGTGAGCACCGGCACGACCGGCCACGCCGAATCCGTGCAGATCACCTACGACCCCAAGGTGGTCAGCTACGGGCGCATCCTGCAGATCTTCTTCAGCGTGGCGCTCGACCCAACCATGAAGAACGCGCAAGGGCCGGACAGCGGCACGCAGTATCGCTCCGAGGTGTTCGCCGCCGATGCCAACCAGGCCAGGGTGGCGCATGCCTACATCGCACAACTCGACGCGGCGCATACGTTCCACGCGCCACTCGCCACGCGGGTAGATGCGTTGAGCGGCTTCTACCCGGCCGAGGGCTACCACCAGGACTTTCTGGAGAAGAACCCGAACTATCCGTACATCGTCGTCAACGACGTGCCGAAGGTCGAGGCGCTGAAGAAGCTGTTCCCAGAGGATTACGTGGCGCAGGCGAGGACGAGCGGGACGAACTCGTAAGCAAGGCCTTCTTTTTCAAGAAAAAGAAGCAAAAAGCTTTTGTCTCGGCGGTCGCGGACCCATCCGCCGACAGGTGCTCAAGAGAACAAAAGTTTTTTGGTTCTTTTTTCCAAAAAAAACCGCTTTCTTTACGCGTTCAACCTGAACAACAGGCAGCTCCGTCCCGTCACCCCGTAGACGTTTCCAATCGAAAACGGCTCTTCGCGCACCTCATCCGGCACGTTGGTGTCGAACAGCAGCTTCCAATGCTTGCCGTCCGTGCAGTCCGGCAAGGTGAACTCCACCAGGTCGTGATACGCGTTCAGCACCATCAACATGGTCGCAGCACTGCCGCGGCGGCGTATGCCGGTCGCCTGCGCGCGCCCGTCCATCAGCATGCCGAAGCAGCGCATGTTGCCGTCTTCCCAGTCGCCGCCTGCCATCTCCTGGCCTGATGCGTTAATCCAGGTGACGTCCTTGACCTGCAATTCCTCGTTGAAGTCGCCGGTCATGAAGCGGCCGCGGCGCAGGATCGGGTAGTCGCGCCGCAAGCCGGTCAGCTTGCGGACGAAGTTGGTCATCGTCTCGCCCTTCTCGGGGATGTCCCAATTCACCCACGAGACCTCGTTGTCCTGACAGTAGGCGTTGTTGTTACCGTCCTGCGTGCGCGCGAACTCGTCACCGGCGAGGATCATCGGCGTGCCCTGGCCGAGCAGCAGGGTCGCCATCATATTGCGCATCTGGCGGTTGCGCAGCTCGCAGATTGCTTCGTCGTCGGTGGGACCCTCGGCGCCGTGGTTCCAGCTGCGGTTGCTGTCGGTGCCGTCCTTGTTGTCCTCGCCGTTGGCGTCGTTGTGTTTCTCGTTGTAGCTGACCACGTCGTTCAGCGTGAAACCGTCATGCGCGGTGAGGAAGTTCACGCTGGCCCACGGCTTGCGGCCGCGGCGGTCGAACATGTCGGCCGACGCACACAGGCGCGGGGCGAGGCCCTTCGGCGCCACGTCGCCCTTCCAGAAGTCGCGCAGGGTGTCGCGGAACTTGTCGTTCCACTCGGCCCAGCCGGGCGGGAAGCCGCCGACCTGGTAGCCGCCGGGGCCGCAATCCCATGGCTCGGCGATCATCTTCACACCGCTCAGCACCGGGTCCTGGCTGCAGACCTTGAGGAAGCCGCTCTGCTCGTCGAAGCCGTGCGGCTCGCGCGCCAGGATGGTGCCGAGGTCGAAGCGGAAGCCGTCGACCTGCATCTCAGTGGCCCAGTAACGCAGGCTGTCGGTGACCATCTGGATCACCCGCGGGTGGCTGAGGTTGACCGTGTTCCCAGTGCCGGTGTCGTTGATGTAGAACCGCTTGTTGTCCGGCATCAACCGATAGTAGCTGGCGTTGTCGATGCCCTTGAAGCTCAGCGTGGAGCCGCGCTCGTTGCCCTCGGCGGTGTGGTTGTAGACCACGTCGAGGATCACCTCGAGGCCGGCGTCGTGCAGGCGCGCTACCATCTCCTTGAACTCGGCGAAGGCGAAGGCGGCGTCGCGGGCGTAGCGCGGATCGGGCGCGAAGAAGCCGATCGTGTTGTAGCCCCAGTAGTTGGTCAGTTTCTTGTCGAGCAGGTAGTCGTCGTTGATGAAGGTGTGGATCGGCAACAGTTCCACCGATGTCACGCCGAGCTTGCGGATGTAGTCGACCACCTCCTTCACCGCGAGGCCAGCGAACGTGCCGCGCTTGTCCTCGGGCACCAGCGGGTGCTTTTTCGTGAAGCCGCGCACGTGGGTTTCGTAGAAGATCGTGCGCTCCCAGGGTACCGACGGCTTCTTGGCGCGGCCCCAGGTGAAGGCCGGGTCCACCACGCGGCATTTCGGCATGTAGGCGGCGCTGTCACGCTCGTCGAAGCTCAGGTCGTCGCCCTCGGCGCCGATGGTGTAGCCGAACACCGCAGGGTTCCACGACAACTCGCCGACATGCGCGCGCGCGTAGGGATCCAGCAGCAGCTTGTTGTGGTTGAAGCGGTGGCCCTCTTCCGGCGCGTAGGGGCCGTGCACGCGGTAGGCGTAGACCGTGCCGGGGCGGGCGTCGTGCACGTAGCCGTGCCAGACCTCGTCGGTGTACTCCGGCAGTTCAATCCGCTCGAGTTCGGTCTCGCCGGCATCGTCGAACAGGCAGAGCTCGACCTTGGTGGCGTTGGCGGAGAATAGCGCGAAGTTCACGCCCAGACCGTCCCAGGTGGCGCCGCGAGGATTGGGCTGGCCTTCGGACAGGCGCGAGGCGCGCTTGATTGCGGTCATGCAGGAGGGGCTCCGGGGGGGATGCAGGCGTAACAGAGTGCGGGGC
>CAXUIR010000164.1:0-6101 GCA_964251005.1 uncultured Acetobacteraceae bacterium
GCGACATCCGCGAGACCTTCGCGCGCATGGCGATGAACGACGAGGAGACGGTGGCCCTGGTCGCCGGCGGCCACACCTTCGGCAAGACGCACGGCGCGGGTGACCCGTCCTTCGTCGGCCCGGAGCCGGAAGGCTCGGTCATCGAGGACATGGGGCTCGGCTGGCGCAGCAAGCACGGCACCGGCCATGGCGGCGACGGCATCACCTCCGGCCTGGAAGTCACCTGGTCGCAGACGCCGGTGCAGTGGAGCAACCACTACTTCGACAACCTGTTCAAGTTCGAGTGGGAGCTGACCAAGAGCCCGGCCGGCGCCTGGCAGTGGCAGGCCAAGGACGCCGAAGCCAGCATCCCCGACGCGCACGACCCCACCAAGAAGCGCGTGCCGACGATGCTGACCTCGGACATCGCCCTGCGCACGGACCCGGCGTACGAGAAGATCTCGCGCCGGTATTACGAGAACCCGGACGAGTTCGCCGACGCCTTCGCGCGCGCCTGGTTCAAACTGACCCACCGCGACATGGGCCCGGTGCAACGCTACCTCGGCCCGCTGGTGCCCAAGGAGACGCTGCTCTGGCAGGACCCGATCCCCGCGGTGGATCATCCGCTGATCGACGCGCAGGATGTGGACGCGCTAAAGGCGCAGATCTTCGCCGCCGGGCTGTCCGTGGGCGAGCTGGTCCGCACGGCCTGGGCATCGGCCGCGACGTTCCGCTTCTCCGACAAGCGCGGCGGGGCCAACGGCGCGCGCATCCGGCTGGAGCCGCAGAAGAACTGGAAGGTGAACAATCCGGCCGAGCTCGCGGGCGTGCTGCAGAAGCTCGAGGGCGTGCAGACGGCGTTCAACGCGCAGTCGGCCGGCGGCAAGAAGGTTTCGCTAGCAGACCTGATCGTGCTCGGCGGCACCGCGGCCGTCGAAAAGGCGGCCAGGGACGCCGGCAGCGACGTGCACGTGCCGTTCACTCCGGGCCGCATGGACGCCTCGCAGGAACAGACCGATGCCGCGTCGTTTGCGCCGCTGGAGCCGACAGCCGACGGTTTCCGCAACCACTACGAGGGTTTCCAGTTCATGTCGCCGGAGGAGGCGCTGGTCGACAAGGCCGAGCTGATGCGGTTGAGCGGGCCGGAGATGACGGTGCTGGTCGGCGGTCTGCGCGTGCTGGGTGCCAACGCCGGCGGGTCCAAGCACGGCGTGTTCACCAACCGGCCGGGACAGTTGACGAACGACTTCTTCGTCAACCTGATCGACATGAACACCGAGTGGCAGCCGACGGAGTCTGAAAACGCGTATGTCGGCCGCGACCGCAAGACCAAGCAGGACAAGTGGACCGGCACACGCGTCGACCTGATCTTCGGCTCGCACTCGCAGATACGCGCGCTGGCCGAGGTGTATGCATGCGCCGACTCGCAGCCGAAGTTCGTGCGCGACTTCGTGGCCGCATGGACGAAGGTGATGAACGCCGACCGCTTCGATCTCATGCAAAGCTAGGCGTTCGGAGCCTGGCCTGCATTAAGGGGCGGCGCCTGCGGGTGCCGCCCCTTCTTTTTGCCCGCTTCAGCAGCGGCAGCTTTAGCTCGCCGATGTCCGTTGAATAGAAAGAAAAGCAAGGCCTTCTTTTCTGAAGAAAAGAAGCAAACGACTTTTGGTCGGGCTGTCGCGGAGTTTCCTTCAGCGCGCGCGCAAGGGAACAAAAGTTTTTTGGTTCTTTTTTTCAAAAAAGAACCGCTTGCTTGCTGCGACAGGTGAACGCGCCGGCACGCGCATGGACGATCGTTACGAGACCCGCAGCCGTTGGAAAACGACGGCGGAAGCGGCGACGGTGAGCGTGGTGACGAACAGGCCGGTGCGTCCGGACGGGTCGAACAGGTCGAAGACCACCACCGCCAGCAGGAACAGCAATCCCAGGATGGGCGGCGCAGGAAAGCCAGGCATCCGCCAGGTGGTGCGGCCGCTTACGCCGGTCCGCCGGCCGTGCAGCGCCGCCACGCACAGGGCAGAGTAGGTGGCCACGTTGCTGTTGCCCAGGATCAGGACGAGCACGTGCGGATCCAGCAGGCAGCCCAACAGCCCGCCTCCGCCCATGACCAGGGTGGCGACCCACGGCGAGCCCCAGCGCGGGTGGGTGGTGGCCAGCGCCTGGCTGACCGGACCCGGCCAGAGCCCGTCGCGCCCGGTGGCGTAGAGTTGCCGCCCGGCCATCAGCGCGATGGCGATCATGGTGTTGAACACGGCCAGTGCCACGCCGAGGCTCATGAGGCGCGCAAGCGTTCGCCCGCCAGCCTGCTCGACGAACGCCGCGATGGGTGCCGGAGAGGCCGACAGAGTGCCGAGGTCCGGCGCGCCGAGGATGACCGCGACCACCGGTGGCATGACCATGACGATGCCGGCGGCCAGTGCCAGGAGCACGACCGGCGCCATCCGCCGGTGCGCATCGTGCATGTCCTCGCCGAAAAAGATCGCCGCGCCGTAGCCGTTGAAGGCGTAGATGCCCGCGGCGATGGCAGCCCCAAGCCCTGCCAGGGTGGGTGCTGCCAAGCCGCCCGAGGACGCCGCGACGACAGGGTGCAGCAGGACCGACAACGGCTGCTGCAGGTGCCGCAAACCCAGCGCAGTCAGCACGGCGAGCGCCAGCAGCTCGACGAGCAGGAAGCCGCCGGTCACCACCGCGCTCACCCGTATGTTCAGGACGGCCACAAGGCAGACCACCAGCACCATCAGCGCTGCCAACGGCCGCGCGGGCAGACCGGGCACGGCGGCGCCGAGGTAGGTGGCGACGCCAAAGCCAGACAGGGCCAGAGACATGCTGAAGCCGAGCAGGTTCAGGCCGAGCACGCCGGCAGCCCAGTTCGCCCCGAAGACCCTGCCGAGGATGGTGTACTCGCCGCCCGCGCCGGGGAAAGCGGAGCCGAGTTCGCCGTAGACGCAGGACATTGCCACACCGAACAGGGCGGCCGCGGCGAAGCATAGGAACACGCCGGTGCCGACCTGCCGGATGACGTCGGAGCCGACGATGAACACCGCGATGCTCGGCGAGAGGATGGACACTGTGATGAACAGGGTGCCGATCGATCCCATGGAACGGGCAAGGCCGGTTGCGCCGATGGTCCTCAACTTAAGGCGCCTCGTGTGTTCGGTGCGGCTGTCACGACAAAGCGCTCGAGCGCGCGCGAGCTGGCGTAACACCGGCAAATTTCACATAGCCAAGCCAAGCGGTTCTTTTTTGAAAAAAAGAACCAAAAAACTTTTGTTCCCTTGAGTGCGCGCTGCAGAGCCATCGCGACAGCAGGGGTAAAAGTTTTTTGCTGTTTTTTCGAAAAAGCAGGCTTTGCTTTCTTGTTGCGCATCAAGTGTCAAACCTTGGGGTCGTACGCTGATGCAAGCACACACACTGGCAGAACCAGGCCTTACCGTGGCGCGAGCGTAGGAGCAAAAGTTTTTTGCTTCTTTTTTTTCAAAAAAGAAGGCCTTCCTTGCCTTCCGAATGTCAGCCTCAACGCGGGCTACTATAGGGCGCGTTTGCGGTGGGTGAACCGTGCTGGCCGTCATGTCGGCGATCATAGAAAAGCACTTGGCGCGTCGAGCAAGCGCGGCTTTCGGCCCAACCGTTGGGCGCCGGCCAGCACGTTGCGGTGCCCGGCGACTCTGTTTCGCCTCTCGACCTTTCTGAACGTCATGGTCGTCGCGCGCTCTCGGCCAACATGTCTGGAAGAGCGCACACCCGTCCCGGCCCGGTGCGCCGGCCGACAGCGCCCAGGGTAGCTGCCAGCAGAGTGCGCACGCTGCGCAAGCTGGGAGTGGGTTCCAGGTGCAAGACGCACGGCGCGTCTCCTCAGACGACAGGCTATGCAGCGTTGCATAGGCATCGGGCACGACTCTAGACTCACGCATGACTAAACTTCAGCAACACGTCCCGTCTGCACCGCGCCTGCCGTGGCACTTCCACCCTGCGTTGACCGAGGAACGGCTCCGGGTGTGCGCCCGGTTGCTGGCCAACGCCCGCCGGGACGCAGTGGCGATGGCAGCTTACGAGATGGGCGACGATAGTTGGTCGGTTGGATGCCGCGCCTACGCTTTCGGCAAGCAGCGGCTGCGGCGGGCGGCCAGCTCACGCGTTCACGCCTGGTTGTCTGTGATGGACGACAGCCATCACTTCGTGTTCCTCATCGAGAAAGTGCCCGTCCGCTTCTACCGAGGGTTCGCCGAGGAGCCGACGGTTCGGACTCTCCGGCGCCAGGAAGCCGAGGCGCAGCAGCTCGGCTTGGCGTTGGGGATCAATGAGGCGGACGGCCTCGTGTTCCGGTTCGCCATCGAGACCGGCGTCACCGGCAACGTCGAACGCGTGGTCTTCCTCGCTCTACGGGGCGAGGAAGGGTATCCGGAGTGTGCTTGGCAGGTGCCGTTGGACATGCCGGCACAGCACGACAAGCCCGGCGTTCAGCTACGGCTGATAGAAGACGGCGGCTACCAGGGGCCTGGTCAGTCGCAACCGTCGATGATACCGAGCGCGCGGTCGGCTCGTCCTAAACGTTTCGAGGCAAGTTGAGTAACGTCTTGACGGCTTGTCGGCTGAGGGTCCTGCGAATAGTTAGGAGTTCGGCTTACAGACTCCGACGGCATGTCGCGCCGGACGGGTTACCGTGCCCAGCGACCATGGGTTTGTTTCTCAGCGCTCGAGAAGAAAGCAAGGCCTGCTTTTTTGAAAAAAAGCAGCAAAAAACTTTTGTCTCTGCTGTCGCGGAGTCTCCTTCAGCGTGCGCCCAGGGAACAAAAGTTTTTTGGTTCTTTTTTTCAAAAAAGAACCGCTTGGCTTGTTGTTCCAGGTCGACGCTGGGGACCACTGGTCGTGAGGTGCGCTTCGGCTGATCGCTCCACTTCACCTCCGCCAGATTCACAAATTTCATCCCGCAGGAGAAACAAGCCTCTACTTCGAGGCCGGGTGGTTCTTGTAGGTGGCGAGCACCGCGTTGTTGTCACTCCCGACCTCCTCCATCACCACTTCGTAGCCCCAGAGCTCGGCCAGATGTTTCAGCGTTAGTTCGGCATCCCGCTTCGCCAGCAATTGCCCGGGCCGGGTACGGTGCTGCAAAATCAACCGGCGGTCACCCTCGAGGTCCAAATCCACCACCTGAACGTCGGGATCACCTTCGCCTGGGTCATAGCTTTGGGCCAGGCTGCGCCTGATGTCCCGGTAGCCCTGTTGATCGTGGATCGCATCAACCAGAAGCATCGGGTCAGAGGTGTCGTCAAGCAGCCGAAACATACGGAACTTGCGCATCACCGCCGGCGAGAGGAACTGCAAGATGAAGCTCTCGTCGCGGAAATTTGCCCAGGCGTGCCGAAGCGTACCGAGCGGGTCACCGTTGCCGGCGATGTCGGGGAACCAGGCGCGGTCCTCGGATGTGGGCTGCGTGCACATGCGTTCGATGTCGCTCATCATCGCGTAGCCGAGAGCGTAAGGGTTGAAGCCGGGGCCGCCGGCCGGATGGTCGAAATCCGGCTGCATGATCACGTTGGACGTGCAGTGGATGACTTCGAGGAACGCGGCATCGTCGATTTGCCCCGTCTCGTGCAGGCGGGTCATGATGCGGTTGTGCACCCAGGTGGCACAGCCCTCGTTCATCACCTTGACCTGCGGCTGCGGGTAGAAATACTGCGCGATCAGACGCACGATGCGAATGATCTCACGTTCCCAGGACTGCAGTTTCGGGGAATGCTTCTCGATGAAGTAGAGCAGGTTTTCCTCGGGCAGCGCGAACTTCCGGCGCCGTTCTGCCGCCTTGTCCGACGTCGCACCCGCGGACTGGCCAGGGAGAGTACGCCAGAGGTCGTCGAACATCTGCTCGTCGTAGGCACGGCGCTCCTGTTCACGTTTCAAGTCGGCTTTGAGGTTCACCGAACGCGCGCCGCCGTGGCGGTTGACGCCGTGGCGAGACAAAGCGTGCGCCGCGTCCAGCACGCGTTCCACCGCCCGGACACCATGCCGGTCCTCGCAGGCGCTCACGTAGGCACGCGCGAACTCCAGGTAGTCGAGGATCGACGACGCCTCGGTCCATTGCCGGAACAGGTGGTTGTTGCGGAAGAAGTGGTTGTGGCCGAACGCCG
>CAXUIR010000165.1:0-6089 GCA_964251005.1 uncultured Acetobacteraceae bacterium
CCCCTGTTAGCGCCGTGAGAGGGCGCTGTCCTGGGCCTCTAGACGAACGGGACGTTGCCGGCCAGGCGCATCCTCTAGGACAGGATCATCCCCCTGGCAACCGCCGTATATGCAAGGTAAGCGGCTGCTCCCAGGTCGGACAACGCCGCCTTGATCCTGCCGGAAAGCCAATGCACTTTCCCCCCGCACCAATCCGGGGGGCCATGCCCCGACGTTGGGCAGCGCTGCTCACCTGACAAGCCAACCAGGCTGCTGTTCCGCCTGCCAAGGAGACCCCGTGGTCAAGAAACTACGCAAAGCCGTGTTGCCCGTGGCGGGTCTCGGCACGCGGTTCCTGCCTGCCACCAAGGCGATGGCAAAGGAGATGCTCCCTGTCGTCGACAAGCCGCTGATCCAGTATGCGGTGGAGGAAGCGCGCGCGGCCGGCATCGAACAGTTCTGCATGATCACCGGCCGCGGCAAGATCGCGCTGGTGGAGCATTTCGACGTTGCCTATGAGCTGGAGGCCACCCTCAAGCAGCGCGGCAAGGAGGCCGAGCTCGCCGCCCTGCACGCCGCCCAGCTCTCGCCCGGCGACATCGTCAGCGTCCGCCAGCAGGTGCCGCTGGGACTGGGGCACGCGATCTGGTGCGCCCGCGCCTTCATCGGCGACGACCCGTTCGCCATCCTGCTGCCGGACGACCTGATCCTCTCGACCGTCCCCTGCCTCAAGCAGCTGGCCGACGCCTACTACCAGACCGGCGGCAGCGTGCTGGCTGTGGCCGAGGTGCCGCGCGATCAGACGAACAAGTACGGCATCCTCAAGATCGGCCAGGACGACGGCTCGCTGGTGGAGATCACCGGCATGGTGGAGAAACCCAAGCCGGAGGACGCGCCGTCCAACCTCTCCGTCATCGGCCGCTACGTGCTGCTGCCCGAAGTGATCACCCACCTCGCCCGCATGGAGCGCGGCGCCGGCAACGAGGTGCAGCTGACCGACGGCATGGCGCGGATGATCGGCCACTCGCCATTCCACGGCCTGCGCTACGAGGGCACCCGCTTTGATTGCGGCGACAAGGTCGGCTTCCTCGAGGCGCAGATCGCGTTCGCCCTGCAGCGGCCGGAGATGGCTCCGCACATTCGCAACTTCCTCAAGAAGTACCAGGGGTCCTGATGGAGCCGTTCAGTCATACTTTCGACCCGACCTCGCTGCGCGAGTACGACATCCGCGGCGTGGTCGGCAAAACGCTGCACCCGGCGGACGCCTACGCCATCGGCCGGGTGTTCGGCAGCGTGGTCGCCGGCAACGGCGGGCACACCGTGGCGGTGGGCTACGACGGCCGGCTGTCCTCGCCGCACCTCGAGCCGGAGCTGGTGCGCGGCCTGGTGGAAAGCGGCGTGGAGGTGCTGCGGATCGGCTGCGGCCCCACGCCGATGCTGTACTACGCCGCCACCACGCTGAAGGCGGACGGCGGCGTGATGGTCACCGGCAGTCACAACCCGGCCGACTACAACGGCTTCAAGATGGTGCTAGCCAACAAGCCGTTCTACGGCCGCCAGATCCAGGACCTTGGCGCGCGCGCGGCGTCCGGCGACGTGGTCCAGGGCCAGGGCGGCAACGCTCGCGACGTGGACGTGATGGCCGACTACGTCGCCCGCCTGCTGAGCGACTGGGACGGCGGCGACCGCATACTCAACGTGGTCTGGGACAACGGCAATGGTGCCGCCGGCGACGCCCTGCAGCGCCTGGTGGGCTCCCTGCCCGGCCACCACACCGTGCTGAACGGTGAGATCGACGGGCGTTTCCCGGCGCACCACCCCGACCCCACGGTGGCGCGCAACCTGGTCCAGCTCATCGACGAAGTGCGCGCCAGCGGCGCCGACCTCGGCATCGCCTTTGACGGCGACGCGGACCGCATCGGCGCGGTGGACAACGCGGGAAACATCCTCGCCGGCGACCAGCTGCTGGTGATCCTGGCGCGAGACGTGTTGCGCGACCACCCGGGGGCCACCATCATCGCCGACGTCAAGGCCAGCCAGGTGCTGTTCGACGAGGTGACGCTGGCCGGCGGCGTGCCGCTGATGTGGCGCACCGGCCACAGCCTGATCAAGGCGAAGATGGCCGAGCTGGGCGCCCCGCTGGCCGGCGAGATGTCTGGCCACGTCTTCTTCGCCGATCGCTGGTACGGCTTCGACGACGCGCTCTACGCCGCTGTCCGCCTGCTCGGCATCGTGGCCCGCATGGATGGCAAGCTGTCCGCGGTGCGTGACGCCTTGCCCCACGTGCTCAACACGCCCGAGCTGCGCTTCGACTGCCCGGACACCCGCAAGTTTGCGGTGATCGAGGAGGTGGCTGCACGCCTGAAACAGGAGGGTGCCGCGGTGTCCAACATTGACGGGGTGCGGGTCAGCACGCCGGAAGGCTGGTGGCTGCTGCGGGCGTCCAACACCCAGGCGGTGCTGGTGGCGCGCGCGGAGGCCAAGACGGAAGACGGGCTGGAGGGGTTGAAGGCGGCGTTGGTGCGGCAGCTGGAGGCGAGCGGGCTGGCGGCGCCGGATTTCTCTGGGGAGAACGCGGGGCACTGACAAAAAGCAAGCAAGCAGTTCTTTTTTGAAAAAAAGAACCAAAAAACTTTTGTTCCTTGGGTACTCGCTGCGGGAAGCTCCGCGACAGCCGTACTAAAAGTTTTTTGCTGCTTTTTTTCAAAAAAGCAGGCCTTGCTTTCTGTCCTTGCAGCCGTTCACCGGCCAACCCATTTGCCGCGGTTCGCCACAATCGGCCATGGAACCGCCACGATCGTTGCCCTTAACGGTTGTGCTGTGATGAATATCACCCAGACATCACCACGAAATCGGCTACCCCGCCGCGGCCCGCACAGACCAGGACACCAATGACAGACGTCGTCGTCGTAGAGTCGCCGGCCAAGGCCAAGACGATCAACAAGTACCTGGGCGACCGCTTCACCGTGCTGGCCAGTTTCGGACACGTGCGCGACCTGCCCCCCAAGGACGGCTCCGTCCGCCCGGACGACAACTTCGCCATGGACTGGGAGAGCGACGAGCGCGGCAACCGCCAGGTGAGCGCCATCGCCAAGGCGCTGAAAGGTGCCAAGACGCTCTATCTGGCCACCGACCCGGACCGCGAAGGCGAGGCGATCAGCTGGCACGTCCGCGCCATGCTGGAGGACCGCAAGGCTCTCAAGGGCGTCGACGTCCAGCGCGTCACCTTCAACGAGATCACCAAGTCCGCCGTGCAGCGCGCCATGGCTCAGCCGCGCGAGCTCGACATGCCGCTGATCGAGGCCTACATGGCCCGCCGCGCGCTGGACTACCTGGTGGGCTTCACCCTCTCGCCGGTGCTGTGGCGCAAACTGCCGGGCAGCCGCAGCGCGGGCCGGGTGCAGTCCGTCTCGCTGCGGCTAATCTGCGAGCGCGAAGCCGAGATAGAGGCGTTCCGGCCGCGCGAGTACTGGACGGTGGAGGCGCACTTCCAGACGCCAGCCGGGGCGCCGTTCACCGCCAGGCTGTCGCACCTGGACGGCAAGAAGCTCGACCAGTTTGACCTCAACAACGCCGCACTGGCCGCGCGCGCGAAAGCGGCGGTGGAGGCGGGCCAGTTCACCGTGGCCTCCGTCGAACGCCGGCGCGTCAAGCGCAACCCGCCCGCCCCCTTCACCACCAGCACGCTGCAGCAGGAGGCCAGCCGCAAGCTCGGCATGGGTGCGCAGGTGGCCATGCGCACCGCCCAGCAGCTCTACGAAGGCGTGGAGCTGCACGGCGAGACGGTGGGCCTGATCACCTACATGCGCACCGACGGCGTGCAGATGGCGCGCGAGGCCATCGCGTCGATACGCGACTTCGTGGGCCACTCCTTCGGCGAGACTTACGTGCCGGCGGCCGCGCGCGAGTACACCAGCAAGGCGAAGAACGCCCAGGAGGCCCACGAAGCATGCCGGCCGACCGACGTCACGCGCACGCCGGACGAGATGGCGGCGTTCCTCAACACCGACCAGCGACGGCTCTACGAGCTGGTGTGGAAGCGCGCGGTGGCCAGCCAGATGCAGTCTGCCGAGCTGGACCAGGTGGCGGTCGACGTGGCCAGCGGCACCACCAAGCTGCGCGCCAACGGCTCGATCATCGCCTTCGACGGCTTCCTAAAGCTGTACCGTGAAGGAACGGACGAGGACGAGGACGACGAGCACCGCATGCTGCCGCCGATGGCCGAGCGCGACCCGCTCATGCGAGGCGACGTCTCCGCCGACCAGCACTTCACCCAGCCGCCACCGCGCTACTCGGAGGCCAGCCTGGTGAAGAAGATGGAGGAGCTGGGCATCGGCCGGCCGTCCACCTACGCCTCCATCCTCTCCGTGCTGCGCGACCGCAACTACGTGCGGCTGGAGAACCGGCGTTTCGTGCCGGAGGACCGCGGCCGCCTGGTGACCGCGTTCCTCGCCAGCTTCTTCGAGCGCTACGTGGACACCGGCTTCACCTCCGGCCTGGAAGCGCAGCTCGACGACGTGAGCGATGGACGGATGGACTGGCGCGCGCTGATGCGCGCCTTCTGGGAGGAGTTCTCCCGCGCCATCGAGCAGACGCGCGAGTTGAAAATCTCCGACGTCATCGACGCGCTGGACCGCGACCTCGGCCCGCACTTCTTCCCGCCGCGTGACGACGGCACCGACCCCCGCGTCTGCCCGGCCTGCCAGAAGGGGCGTCTGGGCCTGAAGCTCGGCCGGCACGGCAGCTTCATCGGTTGCTCGAACTACCCGGCCTGCCAGTTCACCCGCCGCCTGGCCATCGAGGGCGGCGAGGGCGACGCCGAGGTGCTGAAGGAGGGGATGCGCAAGCTGGGCCACCACCCCGACACCGGCGAGGACGTCACCGTCAAGCGCGGCCCTTACGGGCTGTACGTGCAGCAGGGCGAGCCGGACCCGGCCGACAAGAAGGCCAAGCCGCGCCGCACCTCGCTGCCGAAGGGGATGGACGGCGAGGCGATCACGCTGGACCAGGCTTTAGGGCTGCTGATGCTGCCGCGCTTGGTGGGCCGCCACCCGGAGACCGGGCAGGACATGGAGGCGGGGCTGGGCCGCTTCGGCCCCTACATCAAGATGGGCAGCATCTTTGCGTCCCTGGACAAGGACGACGACATACTCTCCATCGGCGTCAACCGCGCGGTGGACGTGATCGGCCGCAAGCTGGCCAGCGTGCGGGTGGTGGGCCAGCACCCGAAGGACAAGCAGGACATCCAGGTGCGCAAGGGCCGGTTCGGGCCGTACGCGCAGCACGGCCAGGTGGTGGCGAACCTGCCGAAGGGCGTGATGATGGACGACGTCACGCTGGAGGAGGCGGTCGCGTTGCTGGCCGAACGCGGCAAGGTGCTCAAGCCGCGCGGCAAGAACGGCAAGGCGGTTGCGGCGAAGAGGGCACCTGCCAAGCCAACGGCGCAAAAAGCGATGCCGGCTGTCGCCGCGAACGGGGCTGCAAAACCGAAAAACGGAAGTGCCGCCAAGGCGGTTCCGGTAAAACCGAAAGCGGCGGTCGCCAAAGCGCCGGGAGAACGCGCGCCGGTTAAGTCTGCCAAGGTGGCGTGAGCGATGACAGCTTGGCCACTCGACATGCCTGTCTCGACCGTTCTGGTCGGGTAGGAAGCAAGCAGTTCTTTTTTGAAAAAAAGAACCAAAAAACTTTTGCTTCCGCTGTCGCGCGCTCGCCGGAAAGAACCGCGACAGCCGAGATAAAAGCTTTTTGCTTCTTTTTCTCGAAAAAGAAGGCCTTGCTTTCTGTCTCGCTGCCAACCGCGCCCTAAATAGGGCCCGAACATGCACTCCCATCCAACACTAGCGTGAAACGCCCGTCCAAGCCGCGCGACGCAGCCGTCACCCTGCCCTCCCGCGACGAAATCCGCCGTTTCATCCACGAGGCCGGCGGCCGCGTCGGCAAGCGCGAAATCGCCCGCGCCTTTAAACTCGGCCCGGAGCACCGCGCGGGACTGCGGGACATGCTGCGCGACCTCTCCGGCCGCGGCGACGTGGCGCCGGCTGGTCACAAGCGGTTCGCGCCCCCCGGCCGGTTGCCGGACGCGGCCATCGTGCAGGTGACCGGCACCGATC
>CAXUIR010000166.1:0-6071 GCA_964251005.1 uncultured Acetobacteraceae bacterium
CGGCAGCACCCGCCCGCGCGAGGCTGCCGCGCATCATGATCCCCGAGGGTTCCGTCCCGGTTCAGGTGGCGACGAGCCAACCGGCGCTCACCGCGGCAGCGCCGCCGCAAGCCGCACAAACTCGCATGATCGTTGCCCAGGCGGACGCAGGTTCGGCCGGGCGGCCGGCAACGCCGGTCGTAAAGGCGCCGTCGGAAGCGTATCGGATCATGGCGCGAGCCGGTGCGCGGCGTGCCGAGCTCGTCTCCGCCCCAGAAGCCCCTGCGCCCAGACCGGCCGAGACGGCCGCCGGCGACGTGCTGCCCAGGCTGCGCGAGCGGTTCCTGCCGCCTCCGCCCGCGCTGTCCCGCCGGCTGAGCGTGCAGATGGCGCTGGCCGCCCAGCGCGTGCCGAGCTGGGCCGCGGGACACGACGACGCCCGACTGCACCCGACCCGCCAGGCGGTTCTTCTGCGGCCGGAACTGGTGCACGAGCTGCTGCTGCCGCACCCCTACGCTCCGCCGCAAACAGCCAAGCCGCGTCTCGTTTCCATCACGACGTTGGCGGCCCTGCGGCAGCACCATCTTGGCCAGGCCCGCTCGGAGCCGCCGCACGACCTGCTGCTGCCGGCGCACCCGGCGCCAGCGTCCTCGTCAGTAGAACTGGACCCGCAGGACAGAGAGGAACGCAGCGCCTCCCGCGAGGAAGACGAGCGGTCTCGCGAGGCGCGGATTGAACGGCAGCGCTACGCCAGCCCGTATTCTTACCAAGGTTACGGGGCACCTTACGGTTACTACGCGCCGTATGGGCAGGCTTACGCGCCTTACCCGCAGTATCAGTAAGAGAAAGCAAGCACTTCTTTTTTGAAAAAAAGAAGCAAAAAACTTTTGCTCCCTGTCGGGGACCTGTCCGGCGAGCGCGCGAAGCGGAGATAAAGCTTTTTGCTTGTTTTTCTCGAAAAAGAAGCGCTTGCTTTTTTAAATCCTGCTGACCCGATAAGCATCCGCCAACGAAGCCTCGATCTCCCCCGCATGCGCCGGATCGCGCGCCTCTACCATCACCTCCAGCTGCGCCGACTGCACGCTGGGCGAGGCGAACAGCCGCTGGTGCGCCACCTCGATGATGTTGCCGCCGCAAATGCCGATCTTGCCGGCGATGTCGGCCAGCACGCCCGGCCGGTCCGGTATCTCCAGCCGCAGCCGCAGCAGCCGGCCGTCCCGCAGCAGCCCGCGCAGCAGCACGTTGGCCATGATCCGCAGGTCGATGTTGCCGCCGCACACCGGCATGCCGACGCGCTTGCCGGTGAACCGGTCCTGGTGCGCCAGCAGCCCGGCCAGCGCCGCCGCACCGGCGCCCTCGGCCACCACCTTCGCACCTTCGGCCAGCAGCGAGATCGCATCCTCCACGCAGCGTTCGGGTGCGACGATCACGTCGGCCACGTGGGCGGCGATCACCTTGCGGGTTTCCAGCCCGACATCGCGCACCGCGATGCCCTCGGCGATCGTCGAGCCGCCCAGCGCGTGCGCCGGCGCGCCCATGCGCTGCGCCAACGCGGAGTACGGTGCCACCTGCACGCCGATCACCTGCGTGCGCGGGCAGAGCGCCGCCATTGCCACCGCGCAGCCGCTGATCAGGCCGCCGCCGCCCACCGGCACCAGCAGCACGTCCAGCTCCGGCCCGTCCTCGGACATCTCCAGCGCCAGCGTGCCCTGGCCGGCCATGATGGCGTAGTCGTCATAGGGGCTGATGAAGACCATGCCCTCGTGTTCGGCCAAATGCGCGGCGTGCAAGGCGGCTTCGGCCAGCGTAGTACCGTGCAACACCACGCGCGCACCCCAGGCCGCGGTGCCGCTGACCTTGGCGAGCGGCGTGAACAACGGCATCACGATAGTGCTGGCGACGCCGTGCAGGCTCGCGTGGCGCGCGACACCCTGCGCGTGGTTGCCGGCCGACATGGCGACCACGCCGCGGGCACGTTCCTCCGTCGTCAGCAAAGCCAAGCGGTTGGCGGCGCCACGCTCCTTGAAGGAGCCGACCGCCTGCAGGTTGTCCAGCTTGAGAGTGATCTCGGCGCCGGTGACGCGGGAGAGGATGGGCGCAGGGACGGTGGGCGTGCGCAGGATGCGGCCGGCGATGCGGGCGGCGGCTTGCTGGACGTCGGCGAGGGTTAGGGTGGGAGCTGCAACGTCCATCAGAGGAAGCAAGGCCTTCTTTTTCTGAAGAAAAAGAAGCAAAAAGACTTTTGTGCGGCTGTCGCGGACTTTTCCACCCGGTGCGTGCAAGGGAGCGGAAGGTTTCGGTTGGAAAAGGGCTCCGGTGTGTCGGCTGGAGCATTGCCCAAGCAAACGGTGTGGCTCGTCGGACGCAGATGCTCGCCAGAACGCCGCGCACGAAGGGTTCTCAGTCCGCCCGTCCGATCCAGCGAGGTCGAACAACGCTTTGGCCTGTCTTGCAGTGAAGCAAAGCCTAGCCGCCGCTTTTCAGTAAGCACCGCAGCGCAGGAGGGGCACGCCATGTTGCCGCCAGGGCGCCTTTTTGTACGGACACTCAAGACAGAAGTGCTTGCTTACACGTACTGAAAGCTGAGGATCTCGTAGCTGCGGTCGCCGCCAGGCGCCGGCACGCTGATGGTGTCACCCTTCTTCTTGCCGATCAGCGACTTGGCCAGCGGCGAGGAGATCGACAGGCGCTTGGCCTTGATGTCGGCCTCGTAGACGCCGACGATCTGGTAGGTCGCCTCCTTCTCCGTCTCCTCGTCGAGCAGACTGACATGGGCGCCGAACTTGATGCTGTCGCCCTTCAACGAGGACGGGTCGATCACCTCGGCGGCGCCGATCACCTCCTCGAGCTCCTGGATGCGGCCCTCGATGAAGCTCTGCCGCTCGCGGGCAGCGTGGTACTCGGCGTTTTCCGACAGATCCCCGTGGCTGCGCGCCTCGGCGATGGCCAGGATGATGGAAGGCCGCTCGACGCTCTTGAGGTTGCGCAGCTCGTCCTCGAGGTTCTGCAGGCCTGGGGCGGTCATGGGGAATTTCTGCAAAGGCCTGGTATCCTCGAAGCTGGTCGGTCCGGCGCTGGCGCCGGGTCTGGGGTGGAGCGAACAACGCATGCGGGCCACGGCAGGCCTTGGCCGGGGCCTGCCATGGACGAGAGCGGCAGGAAGCTTACGGATTATTCGGCCGGACGCAAGCGGGGAAGGAGCAGGGTGGTTCTTTTTCGAGAAGAGAATTAAAAACCCTTGTTACTGTCGGATGGTCACTCTCGGAGGCGCCCAGCGGGGACAAAGGCTTTCCGCTTCTTCTGAAGAACAGGACCGTTCTGACACCAGCAGGTGGGAGGCACAGCTGCGCGCATCGCGGACGCCAAGAGTAGAAAGCAAGGCCTTCTTTTTTGGAAAAGAAGCAGAAAACTTGGTCAGCGCTGTCGCGGACCTTTCCTCAGCCGATTGCCCTGGGAACAGAAGTCGTCGTTTTTTGAAAAGGCTGCTTGCTTCACCTGTCACCGGTTAAGATTCCTGGTCGTGGCTCGACGGTTGGGAACTAGGAGCTGGCAAGCAACCAAGTAGTCCTTGGGGACCTCCATTCCCTTGAGGGCGCGCTACAGAACCCTCCGCGACAGCCGGAAATAAAAGTCTTTTGCTGCTTCCTTCAGAAAAGAAGGCCTTACTGTCCTTCCCCGGTCGTCAAGGCATGACGCCATCGGACGCTCATATTAACGGTTATAAATATTGGCCGATGACACGCAAGCAAGCGGTTCTTTCCTGAAAAAGAACCAAAAGACTTTGTCTCCTGAGGCAGGCGCTGCAGGAAAATGCCGCGACAGCCGGACCAAAAGTCTTTTGCTTCTTTTCTTCAGAAAAGAAGGCCTTGCCTTTCTTGCCGAACGTCAATGGGTGAGCTTCCAAGGCCGCTGGTATCAAAAGCTGTTCCGGAAATACGACTGCAGGGGCGCCACCTCCAGCGTCCCAGCTCGCATCGCCCCAATTGCGAGCACCGCCGCCCGCGCGCCTGCCAGCGTCGTGTAGTGCGGCACCCCCTGGGTCAGCGCCGTGCGCCGGATGTCGAAGCTGTCCGCGGTGGATTGCGCGCCCTGCGACGTGTTGACCACCATCTGGATGTCGCCGGAGCGCAGCGCGTCCACGCAATGCGGCCGGCCTTCGAGCACCTTGTTGATGACGCGCACCGCCAGGCCCGCCGCACGGATGCGCACGGCCGTG
This sequence comes from uncultured Acetobacteraceae bacterium, assembly GCA_964251005.1. GTDB lineage: Bacteria > Pseudomonadota > Alphaproteobacteria > Acetobacterales > Acetobacteraceae > BOG-908. The sequence goes on from CAXUIR010000166.1 coordinate 4,196, forward strand.
CCGCCGGTGGCCATGATGGAGAAGCCCATCTCCGTCAGGCGCCGCGCCAGGCCGGGGAGTGCAGATTTGTCGCTGTCGCGCACCGAGAGGAACACGGTGCCCGATTGCGGCAGTACGATGCCGGCGCCGAGCTGGGCTTTTGCGAAAGCGCGCTCGAAGTTGTGGTCCAGGCCCATGACTTCGCCGGTGGATTTCATCTCGGGGCCGAGGATGGTGTCCACGCCGGGGAAGCGTGCGAACGGAAAGACGGCTTCCTTCACCGCCACGTGCGCGGAGATGGCGGTGTCATCCAGCTCGAACGAGGCGAGCGGGCGTCCCGCCATCACCAGCGCGCCGATCTTGGCCACCGCCACGCCGGTCGCCTTGGCCACGAACGGCACGGTGCGGCTGGCGCGCGGGTTTACCTCGAGGATGTAGACCGCACCGTCCTTGATGGCGAACTGCACGTTCATCAGGCCGACGACGCCGAGCGCGCGCGCGATGGCTTCGGTCTGGTCCTGCAGCTCGTCGATGATTGCCGGAGAGAGGCTGTACGGCGGCAGCGAGCACGCACTGTCGCCGGAATGGATGCCGGCTTCCTCGATGTGTTCCATCACGCCGGCGACGTAGACCGTGGTGCCGTCGGCGATGCAGTCCACGTCCACCTCGATCGCGTCGTTGAGGTAGCGGTCGATCAGCACAGGGTTGTCGCCGGAGACGCGCACCGCCTCGCGCGTGTAGCGGTGTAGTTGTGCGCGGTCGAAGACGATCTCCATCGCGCGGCCGCCCAGCACGTAGCTGGGACGGATGACGACGGGATAGCCGATGCGCTCGGCGATGGCTTCTGCCTGCTCGGTGGTGCGCGCGATGCCGGCGTCCGGCTGACGCAGGCCGAGCTTGTTCAGAAGTTGCTGGAAGCGTTCGCGGTCTTCGGCAATGTCGATGGCGTCGGCCGTGGTGCCTAGGACCGGGATGCCGGCGGCGGGCAGCGCCTGGCTGAGCTTCAGCGGCGTCTGTCCACCGTACTGCACGATGCAACCGAGAACTCTGCCGTTTTGCTGTTCGCGGCGGACCAGCGCGATCACGTCCTCGGCGGTGAGCGGTTCGAAGTACAGCCGGTCGGACGTATCGTAGTCGGTGCTGACCGTTTCCGGGTTGCAATTGACCATGATGGTCTCGAAACCGGCCTCGCGCAGCGCGTAGGCGGCGTGCACGCAGCAATAGTCGAACTCGATTCCCTGGCCGATCCGGTTGGGGCCGCCGCCGAGGATGACGATTTTTTCCCGCGCGGTCGGGTCGGCCTCGCAGACCGGCGTACCCCAGCCGCCTTCGTAGGTGGAGTACATGTAGGGCGTAGCCGACGCGAACTCGCCGGCGCAGGTGTCGATGCGCTTGTAGACGGGCTGCACGCCGAGTTTGTCGCGCGCTGCAGCGACGTCGGGCTCGCGCTGCCTGGCAAGCTGTGCGAGCCGCTGGTCGGAAAACCCCAGCGCCTTCAGGCGGCGCAGCGCACCGGCCTCGCGCGGCAGTCCGTTGGCCGCCACGTTGCGTTCGGCGGCGATGATGCGTTCGAGCTCGCGCAGGAACCACGGGTCAAACTTGCAGGCATCGTGCACGTCGTCCACCGACAGGCCGGCGCGCAAAGCCTGCGCCGCCATCAGGATGCGGTCTGGACGCGGCGCGGAGAGGGCGGCGCGGAACGCGTCGGGGCCGCCATCGCCTGGGGGTGTCACCTCGTCGAGACCGGAAAACCCGGTCTCCATGCTGCGCAAACCCTTCTGCAGCGCTTCGGCGAAGCTGCGGCCGATGGACATCGCCTCGCCCACCGACTTCATGCTGGTCGACAGCAGCGCCGGCGTGCCGGGAAACTTCTCGAAGGTGAAGCGCGGGATCTTCA
>CAXUIR010000167.1:0-866 GCA_964251005.1 uncultured Acetobacteraceae bacterium
CGCCTGCGCCCAGCAGGAACGTCACGTCGCGCTCGAACGCGTGCTGGCTCGGTTCGTGGCCGTGCACGCCGCGGTGGGTGGCCAGCGCGAGCATCTCGGCCCCCCGGCGGGCACGCACCGGCCCATCCTCGGTGTGCAGCAGGGCGCTGCTGCGCGGCTCGGCGGCGACCAGTTCCACGGTGGCGTCGTCGCCCGGCAGCACGACGACGGCCGGCGGCAGCGCGTGATCCGACGCGGGATCGGAGCCGGACCCGGAAGCTCGGGCGGACGCAAGAGGGGTGTGGGACGCAAGAGCAAGGCCGGACGCAAGAGCAGGGCCGGACGCGGGGGCAAGGCGGGCCGGCTGACAGAGTGGCATGAAGCGCAGCAGGTCCAGCTGGCTTTCGCCCCAGTGCAGGACGAACTCGTCGCCCAGGCGCACGCTGTCGCGCGGCACCACGCGGCGGCTGTCGCGCACCAGCCAGCGCCGGCCGACGATCCGGGACAGGTCGGATGCCTCGCGCGACGTCATCGGCAGCAAGCTCTCCCACTGGTTGGCTTCGGGCCGGTTGAACACCGCCGCCGCCTGGCCGCGCTCGGCGCACAGGTAGTCGGCGCCGCGCGACAGCGAGACGCCGCGGCCGAGGCGGGCCGGGCGCAGCAGCAGGGTGCCGAGCTCGCCGGCGTCGAGGGGGACGCCGTCGGCCGGCAGCGCACGCCAGTCTTCTGGCACGGGGAGGTCGAGGGCGTCGGCGGCCGGCAGGGGCAGGTGCACGAGGCCGCCGGCGTGGCGGCAGACGAGGGTGCCGTGCCAGGTCAGGAGCAGCATGGGCGCCGTTAAGGCCTTCTTTTTTGAAAAAAAGAACCAAAAAACTTTTTTCCCCTCT
>CAXUIR010000167.1:876-5998 GCA_964251005.1 uncultured Acetobacteraceae bacterium
CCCGCAGCACGCGCCCAAGGAAACAAAAGTTTTTTGGTTCTTTTTTTCAAAAAAGAACCGCTTCCTTGCTTGCTTTTTGGCTGTTACCGCACCCGCCAACCAGGAGCAGACCCCCATGAGCGCCATCACCGACATCGTCGCCCGCGAGATCCTAGACAGCCGCGGCAACCCGACCGTGGAGGTCGACGTGGTGCTGGAGAGCGGTGCGATCGGCCGCGCCGCGGTGCCCTCCGGCGCCTCCACCGGCGCCCACGAGGCAGCCGAGCTGCGCGACGGCGACGCCACCCGCTACGGCGGCAAGGGCGTCCAGCAGGCGGTCGAGAACGTGCAGGGCGAGATCTTCGACGCGATCGGCGGCATGGACCCGACCCAGCAGATCCGCATCGACGCGCTGATGGTCGAGCTGGACGGCACCGACAACAAGAGCCGCCTGGGTGCCAACGCCATCCTGGCGGTCTCGCTGGGCATCGCCAAGGCGGCGGCCGCCGAGCTGGGCTTGCCGCTGTATCGCTACGTGGGCGGCGTGTTCGCCCGCACCCTGCCGGTGCCGATGATGAACATCGTCAACGGCGGCCAGCACGCGGACAACCCGATCGACATCCAGGAATTCATGATCCAGCCGGTCTCCGCCGAGACGATGGCCGACGCGGTGCGGGTGGGCTCCGAAGTGTTCGCGGCGCTGAAGCGCGGGCTGAAGGAGGCCGGCCACAACACCAACGTCGGCGACGAGGGCGGCTTCGCGCCCAACCTGGCCTCGGCCGACGAGGCGCTGTCCTTCCTGTCCCGCGCGGTGGAGGCGGCCGGCTACACGCTGGGCGAAGACGTGACCTTCGCGCTCGACTGCGCCAGCACGGAGTTCTACCGCGACGGCCACTACGTGCTGTCCGGCGAAGGCCGCAGCTTGGACGCCGACGGCATGGTGGCCTACCTCGAGGAGCTGTGCGGCCGCTACCCGATCACCTCGATCGAGGACGGCTGCGCCGAGGACGACTGGGAGGGCTGGCGCATCCTCACCGACCGGCTGGGCGCCCGCGTGCAGCTGGTGGGCGACGATCTGTTCGTCACCAACCCCAAGCGGCTGGCGCGCGGCATCGCCGAGGGCACGGCCAACTCCATCCTGGTAAAGGTGAACCAGATCGGCACGCTAAGCGAGACGCTGGAGGCGGTCGAGCTGGCGCAGCGCGCCGGCTACACTGCGGTGATGAGCCACCGATCCGGCGAGACGGAGGACTCCACCATCGCCGACCTGGCGGTGGCGACGAACTGCGGGCAGATCAAGACCGGCTCGCTGTCACGCAGCGACCGCACGGCCAAGTACAACCAGCTGATCCGGATCGAGGCGGAGCTTGGCTCGGCGGCAATCTACGCAGGACGATCCATATTGCGTAGCTGAGAGTACAGTTTGCAACCGCCCTGGCCGCTGGCCGTTATGACCCGCACGACATTCAGGAGGAGGACCACATGGTTGACGAGAATCGCGTTTCCGGTGCGCTGAACCAGGCCGGTGGCGCCATCAAGGAAGGCTTCGGCAAGCTGACCGGCGACAAGAAGACCGAGGCCGAAGGCGTTGCCCAGAAGACCGGCGGCAAGGTCGAGAACGCGGTCGGCGGCGCCAAGGATTCGGTGCGCGACGCGCTCGACAAGTAAGTCCCGCGTTTTAGAAAGGCCTCCCTGGTGACGGGGAGGCCTTTTTTTATGGCTACGCGTTGCTGGGAAAGCGAAGCAAGCGCTTCTTTTTCGAGAAAAAGAAGCAAAAAGCTTTTGCGAGCGCTGTCGCGGATGGCTGAAACGCTACGTCTCACCAGATGCGCCCACGAGAGATAACGGTTTTTTGGTTTTTTTTCAAAAAAGAACCGCTTGCCTTGCCTTACCCGGTCGGCCATATGCCCATCGTCGGCGCACAAGCGGCGGCAAATTCACACGCGGGGCACTTTCCTGGGGTTCATACCCCCGAGCAAGCCGGTGCCGAGAGGCAATCCCCGCGGAGGCTCAACCGGACTTCACCAGGAAAGGACCGCCACTCATGGCGATGCCCGATTTCTCACTGCGTCAGCTGCTCGAGGCCGGCGTGCATTTCGGCCACCACACCCGCCGCTGGAACCCGCGCATGTCACCGTTCCTGTTTGGCGTGCGCAACCAGGTCCACATCATCGACCTGCAGCAGACCGTGCCGATGTTGGACCGTGCGCTGCGCGCCGTGCGCGACACCACGGCGGCCGGCGGCCGGGTGCTGTTCGTCGGCACCAAGCGGGCTGCCGCGGAATACGTGGCCGACTCTGCCAAGAAGTGCGGCCAGTACTACGTCAACCACCGCTGGTTGGGCGGCATGCTGACCAACTGGAAGACCATCACCGGCAGCATCAAGCGCCTGCGCCAGATCGACGAGATGCTGGGCGGCGACATCCAGGGCCTCACCAAGAAAGAGGTCCTCGAAATGACGCGCGACCGCGACAAGCTCGAGCGGTCTCTGGGCGGCATCAAGGAAATGGGCGGGCTGCCGGACATCCTGTTCATTATCGACACGAACAAGGAGAAACTCGCGGTCGAGGAGGCCAACAAGCTGGGCATCCCGGTGATCGCCGTGCTGGACAGCAACTCTGACCCCGAGGGCATCACCTTCCCGATCCCCGGCAACGACGACGCCATCCGCGCCATCACGCTGTACTGCGACCTGATCGCCGGCGCCGTGCTGGACGGCATAAGTGCGGAGATGCAGGCCAGCGGCCAGGATCTCGGCGCTATCGAGGAACTGCCGGAGGCGCTGCTGCCGACCCCGGTCTCGCCGAGCCACGAGCCGGCGCCGCACCATGGCCTGGCTGAGGCTGAGGCTGAGCCCGACGTGGCATTGCCCGAGCTGGAAGCGGCGATGTCGGGCGCCGCGCCGGCGCAGCAGGCTGTGGAGAGCTGAAGCAAGAAAGGCCTTCTTTTTTGAAAAAAAGAAGCGAAAAACTTTTATTCCCTGGCTGTTTCAGGTGCCTGGCGCTGGCCTGAGACGTGACGCCGTTGCCGAGGGCAAAGAGGTAAAAGTTTTTTGGTCCTTTTTTTCAAAAAAGGACTGCTTGCTTACTTGCTTGGACGAGCTGCGACCGCGAACACCGTCTTATCGAATGTAACCGACTGGAGCCGGGCGTTGCGGGCTGTTAAGCCCCGCCCGAACCCGCGACCACCGGAGAAGCCCATGGCCGAGATCACTGCCACCCTCGTGAAGACCCTGCGCGAGCAGACCGGCGCCGGCATGATGGATTGCAAGCGCGCGCTGACCGAGACGAACGGCGACCTGGAGGGCGCGGTAGATTGGCTGCGCAAGAAAGGCCTGAGCCAGGCTGCCAAGAAGTCCGGCCGCATCGCTGCCGAAGGGCTGGTGGGCGTGGTCTCGGCGAAGAACCGCGCCGCCATGGTGGAGGTGAACGCAGAGACCGACTTCGTCGCCCGCAATGAGACCTTCCAGGCCTTCGTCGAGACGCTGTGCCGCGTGGCACTCGAGGTGGGCGAGAGCGTGGACGCCCTGCGCGCGGCGCCGTTTCCCGGCGGCACGCGCAACGTGGGCGAGGAACTGACCCACATGGTCGCCACCATCGGCGAGAACATGACCATCCGCCGCGCCCGCGTGCTGCACGTGCCGGCTGGCGTGGTCGCCACCTACATGCACAACGCGCTGAAGCCCGGCTTGGGCAAGATCGGCGTGTTGGTGGCGCTGGAGGCCGACAACGAGCTCGACGCGCTGGAGACGCTGGGCCGGCAGATCGGCATGCACGTGGCGGCCACCCGCCCCGACGCGCTGGACGTGGACGCGGTGGACCCGGCGGCGCTGGACCGCGAGCGCGCCGTGCTGAGCGAGCAGGCGCGTGCGTCCGGCAAGCCGGAGCCGATCATCGAGAAGATGGTGGAGGGCCGCATCCGCAAGTACTACGAGGAGGTGGTGCTGCTGGAGCAGGTGTGGGTGCATGACGGCGAGAGCCGGGTGCGCGCCGTGGTGGCCAAGGCCGGCGGCAAGCTGGCCGCGTTCGAGCGGTTTGCGCTGGGCGAGGGCATCGACAAGCCAACGGGCGGCGATTTTGCAGCTGAAGTGGCGGCGGTGGCTGGGGTTTAGGCGAAGAGTGCCCGGAGCTGAGGCGGAGACAACGCCTGGCTGAGGTTTAGGCACAGGAAGGTCGACCACGAAGGCACAAAGGACACGAAGAAGGATCAATTGCTGGCTGCGTGCTCGACTGTCGATGCCCTTCGTCACCAGGCTGCTTTTGGCTGACGTTCGAAAGGCAAGGAAGGCCTTCTTTTTTGCAAAAAAGAAGCAAAAAACTTTTGCTACTACGCCTTCGCCTCGGTCATGCCTGGTTCTGCCAGAATCTGTGCTTGCATGAAAATTGTTTGCCTTGATGCAGGCGCGAGGACAAAAGTTTTTTGGTTCTTTTTTTCAAAAAAGAACTGCTTTCTTTCTTTGTCTAAGCCTCAATGCGGAGTGATCGCAACCCTCGTGCCGCGGCTAGCCAACAAGCTGAACTCTCTTTCGGCTAAGCCGAAGCAAGCGGCGGCTTGCGTCCGCGGTTGCCCTGCAGAGAGAGAGTGCAACAACGCTCGCGCTGATGTGCAACCGCGACACTTTCAAACGCGTGCCTCTTCTTCGTGTCCTTCGTGCCTTCGTGGTCAATCTTCCTTCACTCTCCGCAGCGCATCGTCCGGCCACCCGAGCGCTCCCAGCACGCGACCCCTTCCCCGAACCCGCCTCACCCCGTAGGTTCCGCGCGCCCCATGGACGAACCCGCCATGACAACCGCCCACAAGCGCGTGCTGCTGAAGATTTCCGGCGAGGCCCTGATGGGCAAGCGCGACTACGGCCTGGACACCGAGATGGTCGGCCGCATCGCCGTCGACGTCGGCGACGTGGTGCGCATGGGCGTGGAAGTCTGCCTGGTCATCGGCGGCGGCAACATCTTCCGCGGCGTCTCGGCGGCGGCCAGCGGCATGGACCGCGCCCAGGCCGACCACATGGGCATGCTGGCAACCGTTATGAACGCGCTGGCCATGCAGACCGCGCTGGAAAAGCGCGGCACCCCCACCCGCGTGCAGTCCGCCATCCCGATGGCCTCGGTGTGCGAGCCCTACATCCGCCGCCGCGCCGAGCGCC
>CAXUIR010000168.1:0-5969 GCA_964251005.1 uncultured Acetobacteraceae bacterium
AAAAAAATAACAAAAAAACTTTTCTCACTTGACACCCCGCTGGGGGTCCGGGCCGCGACAGCCGACAAAAATGCTTTTTGCTTATTTTTTCTCGAAAAGAAGACGCTTGCTTGCTTCTGGCCCCAGGTGGTGCGCGCAGCACGTCTTGGCCATACTCGCCCCGCCACCTCCGGGACGCCCGCCGATGCCACCCCGCGCCAGACTGCGCCGCCATCGGCACACCAAGATCGTGGCCACGCTCGGTCCGGCCAGCGCCTCGGCCGAGATGATCGCCCGCCTGTTCGGCCTTGGCGCCGACGTGTTCCGGCTGAACTTCTCGCACGGCACCCACGCCGACCACGCCGCCAGCGTCGCGCACGTCCGCGCGCTGGAGGCCGAGGCCGGCCGCCCGATCGGCCTGCTGGCGGACGTGCAGGGCCCCAAGCTGCGGGTGGGCAAGTTCATGGGCGGCCGCGTGCACCTCAGCACCGGCCAGGCCTTCACATTCGACCAGGACCCTACCCCCGGCAATGCGCGGCGCGTGCAGCTGCCGCACCCGGAGATCCTCTCTGCCGCCACCGGCGGGACCACCCTGCTGCTGGACGACGGCAAGCTGCGCCTGCGGGTGGACCGCAACCGCGGCGGCCACCTTGAATGCGAGGTGGTGACCGGCGGGCCGCTCAGCGACCGCAAGGGCGTCAACGTGCCCGACGTGGTGCTGGGCATCCCGGCACTGACCGAGAAGGACCGCCGCGACCTGCACTTCGCGCTGGACCAAGGTGTGGACTTCATCGGGCTGAGCTTCGTGCAGCGCGCAGAGGACGTGGCAGAGGCACGCGCCATCGCCCAGGGCCGCGCCTGGATCGTGTCGAAGATCGAGAAACCGCAGGCGCTGGACCAGCTCGACGCCATCGTGGCGCTATCCGACGCGGTGATGGTGGCGCGCGGCGACCTCGGCGTGGAGCTGCCGCCCGAAGAGGTGCCGCTGGCGCAGAAGCGCATCGTCCGGGCCGCGCGCCTGGCCGGCAAGCCGGTGATCGTGGCGACGCAAATGCTGGAGAGCATGATCGCTGCCCCGGCACCCACCCGTGCGGAGGCCAGCGACGTGGCCGGTGCGGTGTTCGACGGAGCCGACGCGGTGATGCTGTCCGGCGAGACCGCGGCCGGCCAGTACCCCGCCGAGGCGGTGTCCATGATGGACCGCATCGTCACCCGCGTGGAGCAGGATGCCGGCTGGCGGCAGGTCATGGACACCGGCCGGCCGGTGGCCGACGGCTCGGTCTCCGCGGCCATCTCGGCGGCCAGTTGCCAGGTGGCGCGCAGCATCGGCGCGCGCGCCATCGCCGCGTTCACCTCGTCGGGGCTCACCGCGTTGCGGGTGGCGCGCGAGCGGCCGAGCCAGCCGGTGCTGGCGATCGTCACCGAGCTGGCGGTGGCGCGCCGCCTGGCGCTGGCATGGGGCGTGCACGCGATCCACGCCGAGGACGCTCGTACGATGAGCGAGGCGGTGACGCGGGCCGGGCGCCTGGCGCGCGAGGAGGGGTTTGCGCGGCACGGTGACACGGTGGTGGTGGCGGCAGGCATACCGTTCGGGCAAGCGGGGACGACGAACTCGTTGCGGGTAACGACCGTCAAGTGAAGCGCAGTGAAGAAAGCAAGGCCTGCTTTTTTGATAAAAAGCAGCAAATAACTTTTGCTCCTGCTGTCGCGGACACTCCCGCAGCGAGTACCCTGGAGACAAAAGTTTTTTGGTTCTTTTTTTCAAAAAAGAACCGCTTGCCCTGTCTTTCCCCGTCCCAGGCACCGAACAGTCTGCACCCAGGAGAACCCGCATGCCGACCATCATCCCGGTAGAAGACTTCGACATGGTGGTCTTCGGCGCCACCGGCGACCTGACGCTCCGCAAGCTGCTCCCCGCGCTCTACCACCGTTACCGCGACGGGCAGTTTTCCAACGCGTGCCGCATCATCGCCGCTGCCCGTTCGGACCTGAACGACGCGAGCTACCGGCTGCGCGCCGAAAAGGCGCTGACCGAGCACGTCAAACCCGCCGACCTGCCGGCGGACACGTTGCACGCGTTTCTCGCCCTAGTGTTCTACGCGCGGGTGGACGGGTCCAAGCACGACGGCTGGGAGCAAGTGCTATCATTGTTCGAGCACACGCCGGACCGGGTGCGCGTGTTCTACCTGGCGACCTCGCCGGAATTGTACGGCGCGGTGTGCCAGAACCTCAAGGCGCAGGGGCTGGTCACCGAAAAATCCCGTGTGGTGCTGGAGAAACCGATCGGGCACGATTTGGCGTCTGCGCGCGAGATCATCGAGCAGGTGGGCCAGGTGTTCACCGAAGGGCAGACGTACCGCATCGACCACTTCGTCGGCAAGGAGACGGTGCAGAACCTGCTGGCGTTGCGTTTTGCCAACATCATCTTCGAGCGGCTGTGGAACGCCGACGTCATCGACCACGTGCAGATCACTGTGGGCGAGACGGTGGGCGTGGAGGGCCGCGGCGACTATTACGACCATTCCGGCGCGCTGCGCGACATGGTGCAGAACCACCTGCTGCAGCTGGTCTGCCTGCTCGCTATGGAGCCGCCGATCAGCCTGGCCGCCGACGCGCTGCGCGACGAGAAGCTGAAGGTGCTGCGCGCGCTGCGGCCGATGGCGCCGCACGAGGTGGGCCACCTGACGGTGCGCGGGCAGTACGCGTCGGGTGCGGTGGCCGGCAAGTCCGTCGACGGCTACATCAAGGATCTCAACCAGGGCGGCGACGAAGGCCGCACCAGCGACACCGAGACGTTCGTGGCGTTGAAGGCGGAGGTGCGCACCTGGCGCTGGGCGAAGGTGCCGTTCTACCTGCGCACCGGCAAGCGCCTGCCGCAGAAGGTCTCCGAAGTTGTGATCCAGTTCCGCGAGGTGCCGATCGCCGTCTTTCCGCGCGAGGCGGCCGAGATGCGACCGAACCAGTTGGTCATCCGCCTGCAGCCGGAGGAGGGCATGCGGCTGGGCATGATGACCAAGGACCCGGGTCCGGGCGGGCTGCGGCTACGGCCGGCGGAGCTCGACATCAGCTTCGAGAAGGCGTTCGCGGTGCGCTACCCGGACGCCTACGAGCGCCTGCTGATGGACACGGTGCGCGGCCACGCCACGTTGTTCATGCGGCGCGACGAGGTGGAGGCGGCGTGGCAGTGGGTGGAGCCGATCCTGGACGCGTGGAGCAACAGTGCGGAGAGGCCTCGGCCTTACGCGGCGGGAAGCTGGGGGCCGACGGCGTCTATCGCGTTGATCGAGCGGGATGGGCGGACTTGGCACGAGGAGATAGAGTAAGGAAGCAGTTCTTTTTCGAGAAAAAGAACCAAAAAGCTTTTGCTACGGCTGTCGCGGAATCTTCCGCAACGCGCGCTCACGGAAACAAAAGTTTTTTGCTTCTTTTTTTCAAAAAAGAAGCGCTTGCTTACTTAAATCTGCACCACGGTGTTCAGATCGAAATCCTGCCCCGGCGGATTCTCGCCGATGCGCACCACTTTCTCACGTGCCATGTGATACGGCGGCACCGGCAGGTTATACGGTGCCGGCACACCCGAATACACGCGGCCCGCAAGGTCGTATTTCGAGCCGTGGCACGGGCACAGGTAGCCGCCCGGCCAGTTCGGTGCCGGGTCCGTGGCGCTGATGTTCGGGTAGAAGGTGGGCACGCAACCGAGGTGGGTGCAGATGCCGACCATCACCGCGAAGGCGGGGTCCACCGAGCGGTGCCAGTTCTCCGCATAGGTGGGCTGCTGCAGCGCCTTGCTGTTCGGGTCGGACAGGATGCCTACCAACTTGGGGTTCTGCAGCGTGGCCAGGCCCTGCTCGGTGCGGTGGACGATGAAGATCGGCTTGCCGCGCCACACCACCACGATCTGCTGGCCGGGGGCGAGCTTGCTCACGTCCACGTCGATCGGCTCGCCGGCGGCCAGCGTGTCTGCGGCGGGTTCCATGCTGTCGACGAACGGCCAGACGATGGCGCCCGCTGCCACCGCGGCGCCGGACAAAGCGAGCAGGGTGAGGAAGTCGCGACGGCCTGGTTCCGCCCGGTGGCCGAGCGGGTCGGCCCCGTGTGGGGCACTGCCCTGCAAGGCTGGCCCATGCGGGCCGGGGGCGTCGTGCGTGGTCGAAGACATGGGTCACCCTTCGGGAAAACGTCGGTGTGTTGCATGCGCTAATTGGCGCGAAGCGCAGCGATTGCCTAGTCCCTATCACGGCGCCGCACGCGGGCCGCATCGCCTCTCGACCTTCGTTGCAGTTTCTGTCATCTTGCCGCTTAACACGATTTCGTGAGGGCAGCGCAGGGTGATGACCGACGGGTTCGGAGGCGGCGTGGAGGCATGAGGGAGGCGGATTTCCGCGCCGAACCGCCCGTCTCGCTGGGCGAGTTCCTCTACCACGCGCACGTCAACCGACGGGCGGCGGGGCTGGCGGGCGCCTGCGTGCTGGGCCTGGCGTTGCTGACGGCCGCCCTGATGGCGCCCAGCTACCGCGCCACCGCCACGTTGGCGGTGCTGCCCTCGCCGGAGTTCACCGTGCGGGAGGCCGCCGGCTCGCACGACGCCAACGCCAGCGCGCTCGCCTTGGACCAGATCATGAAGGCGGAGTCCGAGATCCTCGGCAGCGACGAGCTGCATTTGGCCGCGATGCGCAAAGTGGGTCCGGCGAGGCTGTACCCGGAGGTGTTCGACCCGGCGCCGCGCAACCTGCTCCGCCGCGTGCTGCACGCGGTGGCGGGCACGCTGCTCTCGCCCTGGCGGGTGGCACCGGCCGACGAGGCGGCCGCGCGCGAGGAGCACGGCGTGCGGCTGTTCGGCGCGCATTTGCACGTGCTGCCGGCGAAGGACGCCAACGTGATCTCGGTGACGTTCGACAACCATGACAATGCCCGCGCCGCGGCGACGCTCAACGCCCTGCTCGGCCTCTACGCCGCCCGCCGCATCGCGCTGTATGACGACCCGCAGGTCGAGATCGTGCGGCACGAGGCCGAAGCCGGCAGCCGCGCCGTGGCCGAAGCCGACGAGCGCATGGCCGCCTTCAAGCGCGACCACGCGATCTCCAGCTACGAGAACGAGCGCGACATGCTGCTGAGCCGCCGCAACCAGGCCGAACAGGCGCGCGACGAGGCCGACGCCAGCCTGGGCGAGCACACCGCCCGGCTGGCCGTGCTGACCCAGCTTCTCGCCGCTGAGAAGCCGACGATCAGCCTCTACACCGAGCAGGATGGTGACGTCCGCCTGCAGACCGCCAACGCGGACCTTGAGGACGTGCGCGCGAAGCTCGCCGCGGCGCGCGAGAAGTATCGCGAAGGCAGCCGGATGGTGACCGGCCTGAAGGCGCAGCTGGACGCGCACGAGGCCGAGCAGGGGCGGCTGACCCAGGACCGCAAGCTGTCCGTGGTGCGCGAGGGTCGCAACCCGGCGATCGACGCGCTGCGGCTGGACCGCTCGCGCGAGCAGAGCGAGCAGGCGGCCGCGCGCGCCAGGGTGGCCGCTGAGGCAAGCGAGGTGACGCAACTGGGGGGCCGGCTGGCCGCGCTGGATGCGGACGAGGCGGCGCTGGCGGCGCTGACCCGGCAGCGCGCGAGTGCGGAGGACGCCTACCGGTCCGTCACGCGCATCCTGGCGGATCGGCACCTGAGCGAGGCGGAGGACGCCCAGCGCCTGGCCAACGTGCGGGTGATCCAGCCGGCGCTGGTGCCGCAGACACCGCGGGCGACGCCGCTGCTGGTTATCGCGGCCGGCGTGTTGCTGGGCGGGCTTGCGTCGTTTGGCTGGCTCGTGCTGGCGTTCCTGCGGCGGCCGGTGTTCTTCACCGAGGAGGGATTGGCCGCGGCGAGCGGGGTGCCAGTTTTGGGGGTGCTGGAGAGGGAGTTGGTGGCGGCTTGAGGGGAACGAAGGCCAGGCAAGACAAAGGGAGGCAAGCGGTTCGTTTTTTGAAAAAAGGACCAACAGATGTTTGATGTCT
>CAXUIR010000169.1:0-5964 GCA_964251005.1 uncultured Acetobacteraceae bacterium
CCGAACAACTACATGTACACCCACGCGCTGACGTACGCGGTTGACAACTACACCAACACCGGCATCGTTGCGACGACCGCGCTGACGAAGAACCTGTTCCTGCAGACCGGCGTGGAGGTGGGCACCGAGGCGGCGATCTGGCACGTGGGGCAGCGCGAGAAGAACTACGATCCGAGCGTGCTTTATCCCAGCGGCACCTTCCTGAAGGACCCCGGCGCGCAGTTCCCCACGTTCACCGTGTGCGTGCGCTACACCTGGGACAACGGCAACGACAACTTCCAGCCCTGCGCCAACGGCATCAACAGCGGGCGCTGGGGCTACAACAACCTGCAATGGTACGGCTTTACCTACTACCACAAGTTCAACGACCATTGGCACATGGACATGGAGTTCTACGACGAGTTCCAGCGCGGCGTGCCGAACGCCAACAACCCTGCGGTGGAAAACATCTACGCCAACGGCGGCACGCCGTTCTCGCCGCAGTACACGCCGATCAACGGGCCGAACCTGGCGCATTGCTCCGACCCGCGGGTGTTGCGCTGTACCGCTTCCGGCATCGGGGTGACCGGTTACCTGAACTACTCGCCTGATCCGCTGAACAACTTTTCGTTCAGGCCGGAATACTACGCCGACAACCAGGGGCAGCGCACCGGCACGCCGACGGACTACTACGAGTTCTCCGTGGGCTGGCAGCACTGGCTGTCTCCGCAGGTGGAGATGCGGCCGGAGGTGGGCTACTACCGGTCGATCGACGGGGTCGCGTTCAACGGCAGCCCGTCGCGCTTTCAGGCGCCGAACAAAAACTACACCGTGTTTGCCGGCGGAGATCTGATCCTGCATTTCTAGACCACGGCGCATCCGTTTTTCTCGAAAAAAGAACGAATACTCCGTTTGCTCGGGACCCGGCACTCCAGCCTGTCGCGTCGCGCGGCATGCTGTGACGTCCGGGCCATTCGTCGGCTTCTCAAGTGGCGCCAGTAAAAAGCTTTTGGTCCTGTCGGCGCGCGTTGGAGTGGTTTGTGCTTCAGCTTCCGGCGACAGCAGGGACAAAAGTTTTTGCTTCTTTTTCAAAAAAGAAGGCTTCGGCTTCCTTGTAACAGACCGTGAACTTCCGAACACCGGGAGTTCTTTCTTGCGCGCGCTTTGCTATGCTGCGCTGCGGGGCTCAGGCCCTGGCTTGCCTTTTGGAGGATCGAGTGAGCGACCATAGCGCGGGCGAACCGCACGACCAGGTACCCCCGCCGGGGCGCCGGTTGCCGACGCCGGTGCAGGGCGTCTCGTTGCTGATTTTGGGGGCGGCGCTGCTGGCCGGGTTTTTCGTGCTGCCTGCGATCGTGGGGCTGGCCGCGCCGGCGCCTACGCAGGACCAGCCGGCGGCCGACGGCGCATTCAAGCCGACCGACCAGCAATGGGCAGGGCTGAAGGTGCGCCAGGTGCAGCAGCTCGACTACGCGCCGCAGGTGCAGACGGAGGGGCGAATCGCGCTCGACGATGATTTGAGCACGCCGCTGGTCTCGCCGTATTCGGGCCGCATTACTCGGGTGTTCGCCCGCGCCGGCGACCAGGTTTCGGCCGGTCAAGCGCTGTTCGCCGTGCAGTCCAACGAGCTGGCACAGGCGGAGAACGACCTGGTGAGCGGGCTGGCGACGTTGAACACGTCGCACGCGCAGCTGGATTTGGCGGTGGCCAACGAGAACCGACTGCACCAGCTGTACCTCGGCCACGGCGCGGCGCTGAAGGATTGGCAGCAGAGCCGGGTGGACCTGGCCACCGCGCGCGGCGGGTTGAACAGCGCGCAGATTGCGGTGGCGGCGGTGCGCAACCGGCTGGCGATTCTGGGTGTGAGCCGCAGCGAAGTCGCCGGCATCGCTAGCGCGCCCAATTTGGAACGCGAGATGGCCGACTCGGTGGTGCGCTCGCCGATCGCCGGCACCATCACGCAGCGCAACATCAGTCCCGGCCAGAACATCGTAGGGTCGGTGGCGAGTCAGGGTGCGTCTGCCGCGGCGTTCAATATCGGCAACTTGTCGAAACTTTGGATGATCGCCAACACGCGCGAGGACGATTCCGGCCGCTTCCACGTGGGCGACCTGGCGCGGGTGCACGTGCCTGCGTTTCCGGACCGCAACTTCGACGCGCGTCTGACCTACGTGGCACCGGTGATCGACCCCAATACGCACCGCCTGCTGGTGCGCGCGGAAGTGGCCAACCCTGATTACCTGCTGAAACCGGACATGCTTGCGGTGTTCGAGATTGCGACGGGCGCGCCTTCGGAAATACTCGCCGTGCCGGAGAACGCGGTGGTCTACGAAGGCGCCGACGCACATGTCTGGGTGGCTGACCCGGCGCACAAGACTTTGGCGCTGCGGCAGGTCACTACCGGTAGCAATGCCAACGGCCTGGTGGAGGTGCGCAGCGGGTTGAAGACGGGCGAGAGCGTGGTGACCAGTGGCGCGGTGTTCATCGACCGTACGCTTTCGGATAGCTGAGTTGGACGGCGCGGTGAAGGTAGCAAGCAAGCACTGCTTTTTTGAAAAAAAGCAGCAAAAAACTTTTATTGCGGCTGTCGCGGATTTTTCCTGCGGCGCGTACCTGAGGAGCAAGAGTTTTTTGGTTCTTTTTTTCGAAAAAGAACCGCTTGCCTTGCTTAGGGCTGTTTCACCATGAGCGGCCTGTTCACCTTCGTCCTGCGCCAGCGCGTGCTGATGGCGGTGATGACGCTGTTCGTCTTTGCCGCCGGTGTGGTCAGCTTCATCAACCTCAACATCGAGGCCTATCCGGACCCGGTGCCGCCGCTGGTGGACATCGTGACGCAGAGCACCGGCCAGAGTGCAGAGGAGATCGAGCGCTACATCACCATCCCCATCGAAGTGCAGATGGCGGGCATCCCCAACATCACCGCGATACGCACGATCAGCCTGTTCGGCCTGTCGGACGTGAAGGTGCAGTTCAGCTACGCGTTCAGCTACGACCAGGCGCAGCAATCGGTGATCAACCGGCTGTCGCAGCTGACGCCGTTGCCGAACGGCGTGCAGCCGAGCATCTCGCCCACCAGCCCGACGGGAGAGATATTCCGCTACCGTGTGGTGGGGCCGCCTGGCTACTCGGTGATGGATTTGAAGACCATCGAGGACTGGATGCTGGAACGCCGCTTCAAGGCGGTGCCCGGCGTGATCGACGTGAACGGCTGGGGCGGCAAGACCAAGATGTTCGAGGTGAGCATCGACCAGCCGAAGCTTGCGCATTTCGGGCTGACGATCCCGCTGGTGATCGCCGCGCTTAACACCCCCAACGTCAACGTTGGCGGCCAGACCGTCAACTTCGGCGATCAGGCCGCGGTGGTGCGGGGCATCGGGCTGATCCACTCGCTCGACGACATACGCAACACCATGGTCTCGCAGAACACCAACAGCCCGGTGCGCATCGGCGACGTGGCGCAGGTGCGCGTGGGAAACCAGCCGCGGCTGGGCATCGCCGGACAGGACGACAGCGACGACATCGTCCAGGGCATCGTGCTGATGCGGCGCGGGGCGGAAAGCCTGCCGACCATCCACGCCGTGGAAGCGCTGGTGACGAAGATCAACAGCACCGGCATCCTGCCGCCGGGCGTGCACATCGAGCGTATCTACGACCGCTCCGACCTGATCCGGGTGACGACGCACACGGTGATGCACAATCTGGTCGAAGGCATCCTGCTGATCTTCGTGCTGCAATACGTGTTTTTGGGCAACGTGCGCGCGGCACTGGTGGTGGCGGCCACCATTCCGTTCGCGCTGTCGTTCGCCATCGGGCTGATCCTGTTGCGCGGCGAGTCGGCCAACCTGCTGTCGGTCGGCGCGATCGATTTCGGGTTGATCGTGGACGCAACCGTCATCATGATGGAGAACATCATCCGGCGGCTGTCGCAGGCGCCGCCGCAACGCGTGCGCGCGGTGCCGCCCGGCCGGCGCGGCGCGGTCCTGCCCGGCAAGGTGGGCATCATCGCGGGGGCGGCCACCGAGGTGAGCCAGGGCATCTTCTTCTCTGCGGCGATCATCATCGCGGCGTTCGTGCCGCTGTTCACGCTGAGCGGCATCGAGGGCCACATCTTCGGGCCGATGGCGAAGACGTACGCGTTCGCCATCGCCGGCGGGCTAATCGCCACCTTCACGGTGACGCCGGCGCTCTCGGCGCTGTTCCTGCCGCCGCGCATGGAGGAGCGCGACACCTGGCTGGTGCGGCAGCTGCACCGCGGCTACGTGCCGATCATGCGGATTGCGCTGGCGAACCGGCTGCTGACGCTGGGCGGGATGGCGGTGCTGCTGGTGGTGTGCGCGCTGTGCACCCGCTCGCTCGGGTTGGAGTTTCTGCCCAAGCTGGAAGAGGGCAATTTGTGGATACGTGCGACGATGCCGACGTCGATCTCGCTGGAGGCGGGCGACTCGCCGGTGAACCGGATGCGGCGGATCATCGCAAGCTATCCTGAGACCGTGACGGTGATCTCGCAGCACGGCCGGCCGGACGACGGCACGGACGCCACCGGCTTCTTCAACGCCGAGTTCTTCGTGCCGCTCAAGCCGTTCGACACCTGGCCGGGTGGGCTCGACAAGGAGCACCTGGTGGCCGGGATGACGGAGAGGCTGATCGCGGCGTTTCCCGGCGTGGACTTCAATTTTTCCCAGTACATCGAGGACAACGTCGAGGAGGCGGCGTCCGGGGTGAAGGGCGAGAACTCGGTGAAGCTGTACGGCGGCGACCTTGGCGTGCTCGAAGCCACCGCCAACAAGATGGCCGACGTGATGCGCACCGTGCCGGGCGTGACCGATCTGGCGGTGCTGCGTTCGCTGGGCCAGCCGACCGTGCGCATCGACGTGGACCGCGTGCGCGCGGCCCGCTACGGGCTGGCGCCGGGCGACATCAACACCACGGTGCAGGCCGCGGTGGGCGGGCAGGCGGCTGGCAGCGTGTACGAGGAAGGCAGCGACAGGAACTTTCCGATCATGGTGCGGCTTTCGCCGCGCTACCGGCAGAACCTCGACTCGATCCGCCACATCGTGATCAACGCGCCGAGCCCGACCGGCACTGGCACGATACCGATTCCGCTGGTTGACGTGGCGCGCGTGAGCCTCGCCTCGGGTGCGTCGTTCATCTACCGCGAGGGGCAGGAGCGCTACATCCCGATCAAGTTCTCCGTGCGCGGACGAGACCTGGGCACCACGGTGCTGGAGGCGCAGCAGAAGGTAGCGCACGACGTGGTGATACCGGGCGGCTACCATACCGAATGGGTGGGCGAGTTCGGCAACCTGCAAGACGCGATCGCTCGGCTGTCGGTGGTGGTGCCGTTGGCGTTCTTGCTGATCTGCCTGTTGCTGTATGTGAACTTCGGGTCGCTGGTGGACATGCTGCTGGCGGCAAGTGTGATACCGATGGCGCTGGTTGGCGGGCTGCTGATGCTGTTCGTCACCGGCACGCCGTTCAGCGTGTCGGCGGCGATCGGGTTCGTGGCCCTGATGGGCATCGCGGCGATGGACGGCATCATCATCGTCACCTACTACAACCAGCAGGTGGCCGACGGCGCGGACCGCTACACGGCGATCGCGCGCACCTGCCAAGTTCAGATGCGGCCGGTGGTGATGACCTGCGTGGTGGCGATGGTGGGGCTGCTGCCGGCGGCGGTGTCCACCGGGATCGGATCCCAGGTGCAGCGGCCGCTGGCGCTGGTGGTGGTGGGCGGGATCACGCTGGCGCCGCTGCTGTTCCTGACGGTTCTGCCCGTGCTGATCGATGTGTTTTCCCGGCGGACCGTGCAGGTGCGGACGCGGGAGATGGCTGAGGCTAGCGATTAGATGAAGAAAGTAAGGCCTTCTTTTTTTGAAAAAAAAGAAACAAAAAAACTTTTGACTCCGCTGTCACGCGCTCCAGGAGAAACACCCGACAGGGAGCAAAAGTTTTTTGGTTCTTTTTTTCAAAAAAGAACTGCTTGCT
>CAXUIR010000170.1:0-5499 GCA_964251005.1 uncultured Acetobacteraceae bacterium
GCGATGTCGAGTGCACGTTGGCCGGTCGGCGAGGCGAACAGGCCGTCCAGCGCCTCGATGCGGTCGACCACCGAGGCGGCGAGGTCGGCCGAGTGGAGGCGGCGCAGCAGCGCCGGGCCAGCCTCGAGCAGGCGGGCAAAAGTGTTGGCGCGCAACACGGCACGGCCCTGGGCGCCGGCGCGGCCGGCGGCTGTCTCGGCGCCGTGCAGCAGGGCCGCGCGGGCAATGATGAGGCCGGCGAACCCGGCCAGGCCGGGGAGCGCGGAGCCGCCGTGCGGGACGAGGGCGGCGGCGAGCACCCAGGCGGCGCAGCCGGCCTGCAGCGCGGCGGCGAGAAGGGCTGCCAGGGAGAACAGGACGACCGGTGCGGCACGGCGGCGGCCTAGCCGTGTCTGCTGCCGCGTCCAGGCGCGCGCGGCGTGTCTGCTGTCCTGCATGGAGGAGATTTAGCGGCGGTGCGCCGGTCTCTCAAGAGTGGGACACGGGACCGACGTGCCGAGACAACACGGCGTAGCCGGAGTGCTCCTGGCGACTGTCCGCCGCGGATCGTGCTGTTTGCACGCTACCTCTGCGCGAGCGACGCCTCCGGCTCGTGGTCTGCTTCGATCCGTGATGTAGGAAGGAAGACAAGGCCTGCTTCTTTGAAAAAAGCAGCAAAAAACTTTTGACTCCGCTGTCGCGCTCTCCGAATAAGTTCGCGACAGCGGAGACAAAAGTTTTTTGGTTCTTTTTTTCAAAAAAGAACCGCTTCCTTGCTTTCAAGCATCCGCAACCTCCGTCACCTGGTTCAACGGAAACCGCACCGCGTAGCGTGTCCCGTGATCCTCCCGCACCGTCAACGTCGCCTGAAGTTGGCGGGCGAAGCCGCGGATCAGCGTGATGCCGATGCCGTCGCGTGTTCCAGTCTCCGTCTCGGTCTTGCCGGAGGGAATGCCGACGCCGTCGTCTTCCACCACCAGGTCTGCGGAGTCGCCGTCGGCGCCCAGGCAGACCCGCACGGTGCCGGTGCGCCCATTCGGAAACGCGTATTTCACCGCGTTGCTGACCGCCTCGGTGACGATCAGCGAGAGCGGCACCGCCTGGTCGCTGTTCATCTGCAGCGGGCTCGCCTCAATCTCCAGCTTGATGCGGCGGCCGGCGGTCTCGCCCATCGCCTGGAACAGCTGGTTGCACAGTTCGCGCAGGAAGGCGGGCATGTCGATCGTGTGGACCTCGCCTTGCAGATAGAGGTGGCGGTGCAGGGTGGCGAGCGCGCGCACCCGGTCGCGCGCGCTGGCGAACTCGGCGCGTGCCTCCGGCAGGCGGATGCGGGAGGATTGCAGGTTCAGCAGCGAGGCCACGATCTGCAGGTTGTTCTTCACCCGATGGTGTATCTCGCGCATCGCCAGGTTCTGCTGCTCGACGGCGGCGCGGTGGCGTGCGGCGTGCTCGGTGAGCGACTTGGTGGCCTCGGCGAAGGAGGTTGCGAGGTCGCGCACCTCGGTGGGCGGGTCGGCGGTGAGGTCCGGGTCGAACAGGCTGCCTTCCCGCCAGCCGGCGACGGCGCGGCTAAGCCGGCTCATCGGTTCGACCAGGGCCAGGTGCGTGCCGACGGCGACGGCGGCCAGCCCCAGCAGCAACAGCAGGCCGAGCTGGCCAAGCCGCTGGACCAGCAGGTCGCGGGCGGCTGCCCGGTCGGTGCTGGCGGGGTAGGCGACCAGCAGGCTGTAGCCGTCACCCAACTCGGCGGAGGCGTAGGCGTAATGGGCGCCCCCGGCCGAGAGCGCGTCGATGACGTCGGGCGAGGCTTCCAGCCTGGTCAGGGTGTCGGTCCGCGGCAGACCGGCCGGGCCGGTGCTGGAGAGCTGCACGACGTGATGGAGCCTGTCGACGATCCAGATGGCTTGCAGGTCGGGGCCCGGTGCGGCGTTCGGGTTGAGGAACCAGTCGATCCGCAGGCCGGCATAGAGGAAGCCCACGACGCTGGCGCCGCGCAGCACCGGATAGGCGGCCTGGATGACGTCGCGTCCGGTCAACAGGCTCGTGTGGATCGGGCCGAGCGCCAGGTCGCGCCGCGCGCCGGCTACGGCGAACAGGCCGGCGTTGTCGATCTTGCCCAGTTGCAGGGTGCCGGCCGGGACGGGACGGGCGGAGCAGCGCAGCGTGCCGTCGACCGCGAAGGCAGCGATGTTGGAGTAGCGGGCGGACTGCAGCGCCAGGATGTTACCCAAAAGTTCGTGGCAGGCGTTCGCGTCGCTGCCCGTCAGCTCGGCCATCTGCGAGAGGGCCTGCATGATTTGTTGCGCGACGGCGATAGCGGCCAGGTGGCGGGCACTGGCGGCTTCGCGCAGCCTGGCCGCGGTCTGGCGTGTCGCGTTCAAGGCCAGGTGGTAGTTCTGCAGTGTTATCGTGGCCGACAGCACGAGCAACGGCACGGCCGCAATCAGCACGATCAACGCAAGGCGGACCCGCATCGGACCGCACAGCCCGTAAAGACCGTTGGCGAGGGAGTAGGTCGACAGTTGGCCGAGGCCAGCGGCCTTGGCCGCTGGCGTCGAGCCGGCCACTGCCTTCACCTTTTACGGTCCTCTTCAATCAGGCGCAGCAACTCGTCGGGGACGGGTTCCCGCGTGACCGTGTCATAAAGCTGGTGAAGACCCTTTTTCAGCCATTTGTCGAAGGCCTCGTCGGGCTTGCGGCCGGGAGACTTCGTCTTGGCCGCGACAGGATCACTGGCGGAAGTAGGTTTACCCGTCGGGCCCTTGGCGTTTGGCATTGCGCGACGTTCGTCATCCTGAGCTCTGACACTATCATCGCCTGGCTAGACTGTTGCTCCAGGAGGAACGACAGCCTGGCCACGCGAGCCTCATGCAGTCCGAACGTCGGTCGTGCTATCGGGTTCTAGGCACGCAGGTTGTCGCGTTCGCCTTCCGCCATGCGGCGCGCCAGCAACGCTGCGGCGTTGCGGCCGGTCTTGGAGGTGTCCTTAGCCTCGCCGAGCAGCCAGGATTCGAGCTGGCGGCGGGCGCGGAACACGCGGCTCTTGGCGGTGCCGACGGCGCAACCGGTCGACTCGGCGAGCGCCTCGTAGCTCATGCCGTGCACGACGACCATCACCAAGGCCTCGCGCTGATCCGCCGGCAGCCGGGTCATCGCCTGAGCGAGTTCCTTCAGCGCCAGCCGATCCTCGTGCGGCGCTTCGCTGGCGAACACCGAGCTCGGCACGTCGTCGATGTCTGTGGTGTCGCGGCGCTTGCGCAGGTTGCTGATGAAGCGGTTGCGCAGGATGCGGTGCATCCAGGCGGGGAAGTTCGTGCCGGGGATGAAACTCTGCTGGGCGGAGAGCGCGTTGCAGACTGCATCCTGCACCAGGTCCTCGGCGGCGGCGCGGTTGCGGGTCAGGGCGAGGGCCTGGATGCGCAGCTTCGGCAGGATAGCGATGATCTGGTCGTGGAACGTAGACTTTGCGGTGGCAATGGCGACTTCGACAGTCATTGGTCTCTCCGTCTTCCTGCCTCAACCAATGACGGTGGAGGTTAAAGCGCTGCATGCGGGTTGTTCACGAAAACGCGAGGGCGAAGAAACCCGCCGCACTGTGCCCGCTCACGCCTCCCAGGGGCGCTGGCCGTCGCCGAACGCCTCGGACAGCCGGGCGCGAGCGCGGGAGACGCGGGCGCGCATGGTGCCCACAGGTACGCTGCAGACGGCGGCCGCCTCCTCGTGGGTGAGCTCCTGGGCGCCGACCAGCACCAGCGCCTCGCGCAATAGCGGCGGCAACGTCCACAGCATGCGCGACATGTCGGCGATCTCGCCGTGGTGCTGCTGGAGGGCCTCGCCGCCGGCTGCGGTGTGCAAAGCCAGCGCGGCTTCCTCGCGTTTGCGGCGGCGGGCCTGCTCGAAGAAGGCGTTTCGCAGGATTGTGAACACCCACGCCTTTAGGCTGGTGCCGGGCGTAAACTGCGCGATGGAGGCCAGTGCGCGGACCACCGTGTCCTGCACCAGGTCGTCCGATTTGGAGCGGTCGCGGACCAGGAAACGCGCGTAGGCTCGCAACTCCGGCAGCAGCAGCGCCAGGTCTCGGCGGGCCGAGGCGGCGTGGTCGGCCAGGCGGTGGCCAGGCTGTTCACCGGCCGCCGGACATGACGTCAGCACCCCACCTCGGGAAGAATTATCCATGGGGCGGCTGGCGCCGAGCGTCCCGGTCTGGTTTGTACGGCGCCTGGGTCAGCACGACGAACGCTACCTTCCACATACTGAGGGCTCTATGACTGCTCACCGCCGCGACGATCTGATCCGCGCGCTTCCATATGCCCGCCGGTATGCCCGGGCACTGACCGGCAGCCAACCCGCCGGCGACGCCCTGGTGGCGGAGTGCCTTCGAGACACCGCCTCATTGGAGGCAGGCGAGGACAGCGGGGAAATCACGGATGCGCGACACGCGCTGTATCGCGGCGTGACGCGACGGTTCGAGGCCCACCTTCGCCCGACGGACACCGTCGACGGGCTGTCCGTGGCGCAGCGCCAGCTGCTGCTGCTGACCTCTCTGGAAGACGTCAGCATGGACAACGCTGCGCCGATCCTCGGCGTGACGCCCGACGAGGCCACAAGCCTGCTGGCCGACGCGCGCGAGAGGCTGCGCGCCTCGGCGGCGACCGACGTGCTGATCATCGAGGACGAACCGATCATCGCGATGGACCTGGAGGAGCTGGTGCAGAGCTGCGGCCATCGCGTGGTCGGCGTGGCCGCGAGCGAGGCGGAGGCAATCGCCATCGCCAAGAGCAAGAAGCCGGGGCTGATCCTGGCGGACATCAATCTGGGGGCCGGCGGCGACGGCACGAACGCTGTCAGCGCCATCCTGGCGAGCCACTACGCGCCGGTGATCTTCGTGACCGCGTATCCCGAGCGGCTGCTCACCGGCGACGCGGTGGAGCCGGCCTTTGTCATAACCAAGCCGTTCGAGCCGTTGACGCTGGCGATCGCCACGTATCAGGCGGTGACGGGTGGGGTGCAGTTGGATAGTGTTTAAGCAAGCGCTTCTTTTCGAGAGAAAGAAGCAACAAGCTTTGTCGCGGCTGTCGCGGAGTCTCCGGAATCGAATACCCCAGGAAGCAAAAGTTTGTTGGTTCTTTTTTTCAAAAAAGAACTGCTTCCTTGCTTTCGGCAACCCGGCCCGCCTTTCTGCTCTTGAGCCTCCCGAAGCGGTGAGGATGACCTGATGACGGCAATTTCCGTCGTGCGCGAACGACAGGCGACCGTGCGTCGCAAGGACGAGGCCGGGCGGGGCGTTTTGCGCATCATGGCCGGTGCGGCCGGCGCGGCGCGGCGCGCGGCCGAGCTCGGGTTCAGCCACATCCTCGCGCCACCGCCCTGGCAGGGCGGCATGCTGGCCACCTCGTTCGAGGTTGCGGCGGGCGGTCTTGCCGACCTAGCCGCAGGCGTGAGCAAGGCCGGCGTCGGCCTGCTGATCGACGTGGTGCTGGACCGGGTCGCCAGCGCGGGCGCGCACGCCAACGCCACCCC
>CAXUIR010000170.1:5509-5954 GCA_964251005.1 uncultured Acetobacteraceae bacterium
GGCCGGCGCCGCGCGGGCCAGGACGGCCGGCCCGGCGGACGGGGCCGCGGGGGCCGCGGGGGGGGCCAGCCGGCGGGCCGAGTGGCACGCCGCCGGTGTTGCCGGCTTTCGGCTTCTGGGCCTTGGCGCGGTGCCGGACGGCGTGCTGCCCAGCTTCTTCGCGGCCTTGCGGATGGCGGTGCCGGACGCCGTGTTGCTGCCCTGGACGCCGGGCCTGTCGCGGCCGGCGGTGCTCAGCCTGCGTGGCCGGGGTGCGGACGGCGTATTCGCGTCGCTACCCTGGTGGGACGGTCGTGCGGACTGGTTGTGGGACGAGTGCGAGGCGCTGCTGCAGGTCGCGCCCGTGCTGGGGCTGGACGGGGTGCCGGCAGGGCCGGGCCAGGCCGGCGGCCGGGCGGTGGCGCCCGGGCTAGCGGCGATGCTGGGGCAGGGCTGGCTGCACGTG
>CAXUIR010000171.1:0-5928 GCA_964251005.1 uncultured Acetobacteraceae bacterium
TGTCGCTGCTGGCGGTGCTGATCCCGCTGCTGTTCATGGGCGACGTGGTGGGCCGGCTGTTCCACGAGTTCGCCATCACGCTCGCCGTCACCATCGTGCTGTCCGCCATCGTCTCGCTCACCTTGGTGCCGATGTTGTGCGCCCTGATCATGCGTCACCACACGGAGGAGGACCGCAGCCGCTTCGACCGCGCCGCCGAACGCGGCTTCGAGTGGATCATCCGGCAATACGACCGCGGCCTGATCTGGGTGCTGGACCACCAGGGGCTCACCCTGATCGTGTTCTTTGTCACCCTCGGCCTCACCGTGTTCCAATACACCGAGATCCCGAAGGGCTTCTTCCCCGTCGAAGACACCGGCGTGATCCAGGGCATCACGGAGGGGGCGCAGGACGTCTCCTTCAGCGCCATGGCCACGCAGCAGCAGCAACTCGCAGACGCGGTGCTGCGCGACCACGACGTCGCCAACCTCTCCTCCTTCATAGGCGTGGACGGCACCAACACCACGCTGAACAGCGGCCGCATGCTGATCACGCTGAAGCCGCGCAGCCAGCGCAACGACAGCATCACCGCAGTGATCCGCCGTCTGCAGGACGAGATCGCCAGCGTGCCGCACGTCACGATGACGATGCAGCCGGTCCAAGACCTCACCATCGACAGCACGGTCGGCCGCGCGCAGTACAACTTCTTCCTGGAGAACCCCGACTCGCCGCCGTTGAACCAGTGGGTGCCGCGCCTGGTCCAGCAGATGCAGTCGATGCCGGTGTTCCGCGACGTCAGCACCGACCTGACCACCAACGGCCGTCAGCTGCAGATGGTGATCGACCGGCCCACCGCGGCGCGCTTCGGCATCACGCCGTCCAGCATCGACAACGCGCTCTACGACGCGTTCGGTCAGCGCATCGTCTCCACGCTCTACACCCAATCCAACCAGTACCGCGTCATCATGAACGCGGACATGACCGACGTGCGCAGCCTCAACGACGCGCTGCGCACCATCTACCTGCCGTCCTCCACAGCCACTAACGGCCAGGTGCCACTGGCCGCCCTGGTGCACCTGGCCGAGACGAACGGGCCCCTGCAGATCGAGCACCTGGCACAGTTCCCATCGGCGGCGATCTCCTTCAACCTCGCCCAAGGCACGTCGCTGGACAGCGCGGTGAGCGAGATCGAGCGTGCCGAACAGGCGATCGGCCTGCCCGACACGTTCACCTCCTCCTACCAAGGCGTGCTCTCGGCGTTTCAGAAATCGCTGTCAAACGAGTTGGTGTTGATCCTGGCCGCCGTCGTCGCCGTCTACATCGTGCTCGGCGTGCTCTACGAAAGCTTCGCTCACCCGATCACCATCCTCTCCACCCTGCCCTCGGCCGGCGTCGGCGCGCTGCTGGCGCTGCGGATCGCCGGCGCCGACCTCGACATCATCGGCATCATCGGCATCATCCTGCTAATCGGCATCGTGAAGAAGAACGCGATCATGATGATCGACTTCGCGTTGGAGCGCGAACGTGTAGAAGGCAAGTCACCGATCGACTCGATCCACGAAGCCTGCCTGCTGCGCTTCCGGCCGATCCTGATGACCACCATGGCGGCGCTGCTGGGCGCGCTGCCGCTGATGCTCGGCACCGGCACGGGGTCGGAGCTGCGCCGGCCGCTCGGCATCGCCATCGTCGGCGGCCTGCTGGTGAGCCAATTGCTGACGCTGTTCACCACGCCGGTGATCTACCTTGCCATCGACGGGCTGGCGCAGCGTGTGTCCGGCTCTCGGCCGAACCGGCAGACGGGCGAGGCACCTGCGGAATGAAAGCAAGCAGTTCTCTTTTGAAAAAAAGAACCAAAAAACTTTTGCTCTCGTCGGGGGGCCGGGTTGAGACACCCGGTCCCAGTAGGAACCGGGCGCAAGCAAGAGTCACCACCGAGAGCACGAAGGACACCAAGAAAACCAAGAGGAGTGGCTTTGGCGTTTGCCGATCGCAGGGCTTCTCAAGTCTTAGGAAGCCTCTTGGTGCTCTTGGTGATGAATGCTTTCTGGCGCGTGCTGAGAAGACCGGATTTTCCATGAAAAAGCCGACTACGGTCCCCCATTTAACACCAGCAACCCTACACGCTGCCTCGAGAGTCTTACGCCGGAAGCAAGGCAGTCACCCGTCTCCTAAAATTCAGTGTCCGTTTCAGAAGTCGGCCTGGTGAGTCAGCTGGCGTGGTTTCTCGAGCACCGGCGCGGTTTGTCTTCTTGTGGCCACGAGCACCGGAGCGCAGGCAAAACTTGTCAGATGACCGCCCGGGCGACTTTTCAAACTGACACTCACAGCATGCCTCCCAGCTCACGTGAATCCCCAAACGTCAGCCCCCCGCGACAGCGCTCCCAAAAGCTTTTTGCTTCTTTTTCTCGAAAAAGAAGGCCTTCCTTCCTCCCCACCCCAAGCGCGCAAACAACGCCCACACTCTGCGCATGAACATCTCCGGCCCCTTCATCCGACGCCCCATCGGCACCACGCTGCTGACCATCGCCATCGCACTCGCCGGTCTGCTCGGCTACCGCGCGCTGCCCGTCTCGCCACTCCCGCAGGTCGACTTCCCCACCATCAGCGTCTCCGCCCAGCTCCCCGGCGCCAGCCCGGACGTTGTCGCCACCAGCCTCGCCGCACCGCTCGAACGTCACCTCGGCCAGATCGCCGACGTCACCGAGATGACCTCGCAGAGCCAGACCAGCCAGGCGCGCATCACGTTGCAGTTCGGCCTGGACCGCGACATCAACGGTGCCGCGCGCGACGTGCAGGCCGCCCTCAACGCCGCACAGGCCGACCTGCCCACCAACCTCCTCAACCCGCCGACCTACCGCAAGGTGAACCCGGCCGACGCGCCGGTGCTGATCCTCGCACTCACCTCGACCACGCTGACCCGCGGCCAGATGTATGACGCGGCCAGCACCGTGCTGCATCAGCAGCTGAGCCAGATCAGCGGCGTGGGCGAGGTGATCATCGGCGGCGCCGCGTTGCCCGCGGTGCGCGTCGAGCTCGACCCGCTGGCGCTGTTCCACTACGGCATCGGCCTGGAAGACATCCGTTCGGCGCTCACCAGCGCCAACGCCAACGCGCCCAAGGGTGAAATCGACCTCGGCGCGCATCGCTGGCAGATCTACACCAACGACGAATCCACCCACGCCGCCGACTACAGGCCGCTGGTGGTAGCCTACCGGAACGGCGACGCGGTGCGCCTGCACGACATCGCCGACGTGCAGGACTCGGTGCAGGACTTGCGCAACCTCGGCCTGGCCAACGGCAAACCCGCCGTGTTGGTCATCATCTTCCGCCAACCCGGTGCCAACATCATCACCACCATCGACGGCGTGCGGTCCGCCATCCCGCATTTGCAGGCGGCGTTGCCGCGCGACATGGACATCACGTTTGCCATCGACCGCTCCACCACCATCCGCGCGTCGCTGAACGACACGCAGCGCACGCTGATCATCGCCATCCTGCTCGTGGTCGGCGTCGTCTACCTGTTCCTGCGCAACGGCCGCGCCACGCTGATCCCGGCCATCGCCGTGCCGATCTCTATCATCGGCACGTTCGGTGTGATGTATTTGTTCAACTACTCGCTGGACAACCTCTCGCTGATGGCTCTCACCATCGCCACCGGCTTCGTGGTGGACGACGCCATCGTGGTGCTCGAGAACATCTCCCGCCACATCGAGGACGGCATGCCGCGCGTGCAGGCCGCCCTGGTCGGCGCGCGCGACGTGGGCTTCACCGTCATCTCCATCACCCTCTCGTTGATCGCGGTGTTCCTGCCGATCCTGCTGATGGGCGGCATCGTCGGCCGGCTGTTCCGCGAGTTCGCCGTCACCCTCTCGCTCGCCATCGTCATATCCATGGTGATCTCGCTGACCACCACGCCGATGATGTGCGCGCTGTTCCTGCGCCCCAGCAAGCAGCGTGCGAAATTGGCCGAACGTCCCGGCTTCTTCCAGCGATTGCAGAACGGCTACGCCCGCAGCCTCGCCCACGCGCTCGACCACAGCCTGTTCGTGTTGCTGATCCTCTTCGCCACCATCGGTGCCAATTTCTACCTGATCAGCATCATCCCGAAAGGCTTCTTCCCCGAGCAGGACACCGGCCGCATGATCGGCACGCTGCAGGCCGACCAGGCGATCTCCTTCCAGCTGATGAGCAAGAAGGTGACGCAGATGATGTCCATCGTGCAGCACGACCGCGCGATTTCGGACCTCGTGGGCTTCACCGGCAGCGGCAGCGGCGGCGCGTCGTCGCAGACCAACTCCGCCAACCTCTACATGTCGCTCAAGCCGCTCAACCAGCGCGACGCGATGCCGGTGGTGCTGGCACGGCTGCGGCGTGAACTCGCGCGCGTCAGCGGTGCGCGCCTGTTCATCCAGCCGGTGCAGGACATCCGCGTCGGCGGCCGCTCCAGCAACGCGGAGTACCAATACACCGTGCTCGGCGACAACACCGCCGAGGTCTATCAGTGGGCGCCGAGACTCGTTGCCGCGATGGAGCGCGACCACACCTTCACCGACGTCAGCTCGGACCAGCAGCAGGCGGGGCTGGAAACCAACCTGATCGTCGACCGCGACACCGCCTCACGCCTCGGCCTGACGATGTACCAGATCGACAACACGCTCTACGACGCGTTCGGCCAACGCTCCGTCTCCACCATCTACAACGCGCTGAACCAATACCACGTGGTGATGGAGGTTGCGCCGCAGTTCTGGCAGCGTCCGTCCACGTTGAAGGAGGTCTGGATCAGCACGTCCGGCGGCACCGCCGGCGGGTCTGGAACCTCGGCCCTGGCCGCGGGATCGGTCACCGCAGGCGGCGTCACGTCCGTGCCCACGGTGTCGGCTGCGTCCACCGCGCCGGTCAGCACCTTGCTGTCCTCCCACGCCGCGTCGCAGGCCAACACGCAGACGGCGCTGAGCAGCAACGCCGTCTCGTTAGGGTATGCCACCACCAGCGCCGCAGCGACCACCAGTGCGACCAGTTCTTCGTCCAACAACGCGGTGCGCAACGCGGCGCAGGCGGCCATCGCCACCACCGGCCACGGGAGCGCGTCGGCCGCCGCCGCCGTGGCAACCAGCGCAGAGTCGATGGTGCCGCTCTCCGCCATCGCCCATTACGCCACCGACAACACGCCGCTCGCGGTCAACCACCAGAGCCAGTTCGTCGCCTCCACCATCTCGTTCGACCTGCCGCCCGGCAAGTCGCTCAGCGACGCACAGGCGGCGATCGCCCGCGTGGTGGCCGCCATCCACATGCCGGGCGACCTGATCGGCGGCTTCGCCGGCACCGCACTGGTCTACCAGCAGTCACTCGCCTCGGAGGGCATCCTGGTCTTCGCGGCGCTGGCGGCGATCTACATCGTGCTCGGCGTCCTCTACGAGAGTTTTATCCACCCAATCACCATCCTCTCCACGCTACCCTCGGCCGGCACCGGCGCGGTGCTGGCGCTGCTGCTGTTCGGCATCCAGTTCACCATCATCGCGCTGATCGGCGTCATCCTGCTGATCGGCATCGTCAAGAAGAACGCCATCCTGATGATCGACTTCGCACTGGAGGCCGAACGCCACGACGGCATGGACAGCCGGGAAGCCATCTTCAACGCCGCCGTCATGCGGTTTCGGCCGATCATGATGACGACGACCGCGGCTTTGCTCGGCGCGCTGCCGCTCTGCTTCAGCTTCGGCGAGGGTAGCGAATTGCGTCAGCCACTAGGCATTTCCATCGTGGGCGGGTTACTCGTTAGCCAAGCGCTGACGCTTTACACGACGCCTATCGTCTATCTTTATCTGGATCGGCTGCGCCCGAAGAAGTAGACCAAATTATGGCTGGTGTTGGCTCTTCGCAAGCAACAAGCAAGCAAGGCCTTCTTTTTTGGAAAAAAAGAAGCAAAAAACTTTTGACTCCGCTGTCGCG
>CAXUIR010000172.1:0-3347 GCA_964251005.1 uncultured Acetobacteraceae bacterium
GGGCGCCGCGGCGCGGGGCCTGCGGGCGGACCGCACCAGCATCGCGCTGGGGTTCGAGCTGTGCGCTTGCCTGCCGGCGATCGGGCTGCGCGCCGGGTTGCTGCCGCAGATCGAACGGCCGGACGACGGAAGCAAGGAAGCGGTTCTTTTTTGAAAAAGAGAACCAAAAAACTTTTGCTCTCGTCAGGGGCGCCTTGGTGAAGCGCGTTGTTCTAGCTTCCCGCGACAGCCGTAACGGAAGCTCTGCTTGTTTCCGCTGGCTTCTTACCGGCTTGGGAAATTAGGTGTTGCAGATCAGGCCGCCGACAAGTCAATCACTGTTCCGAAACGGCTATACGCGTCCTGGAACTCCGGGTCGGACAGAAGATCGGTTAGCCTGGCTTTCCGCCGGACAACATACTGCACCATGCCGTATCCCACTTTCCCGTAGGTCCAGCCTGCCCTCAGGGGCAGGTGATGCGCTCGGACGTTTTTGTGAAGAACGAAGTTCCATAGCAGGGAACACCAGATGTCCGGCACGAGCTTCTCCATGCCCAGGATGGCGTCGGCGATCACGTATTCGGGCCGCGAGAACCGCTCCACCGCTGTCGTCTCCAGCACGAGCTGATCGCCTGCCAAGCCGAAGGCTGCCGCGGTGTCGAGGCGCCAGCAACGCCGCCCCGCAAGGAAGTGCGTTCGGTTGACGCTGATCGCTTCGGCGGCCGCGATCGGGCCGCCTAGGATAACAGCCGGGAGACCTGCCTCGGCATCGTCGGGCAAGTCGATGAACTCACGCCGCAGCGTCCTGGCCGTAAACCCTGACCGTATGTCGACCGGATCCTTCACCACCCAATCGTGGTGCGGCTGCGCGATGTCGAGCCCACATACCTTGTCGTAACCGTGAAACTTCAGGGTGGGTTTGCCCCCGAACGTCCTGCTCTGCGTTTGCACGGTTGCGAAATCGCTGTCGAAGTGAAACGGAAACCGGTTGATCAGGTCTGCCGCCAGGCTCTCCTTGGACGCTGCTGGAGGAGGGTCGAACACGATCCGGTAGCGGTTGAAATGGTACGGACCCCAGCCGCCTTGCACCGGCAGCTCGACGAAATCGGCCAAGGTGTTCTCCCCCGAAGACTACGGTTCGGCAACGCTCATCGCCGCTGCCGGATCGTTCTGGTCTGACAAAAAAAGCCGCGCCAAGGTCTCGAACTCGGCAACGCCGAGCGTCTCCGCCCGCCGCTCCGGCGCGATGCCGGCGCGCGCCAGCAACGTCTCCCCCCCCAGCGTCTTCAACGAGCCGCGCAGCATCTTGCGCCGCTGCCCGAACGCCGCCGCGGTCACCCGCTCCATCGCCGCGAATAGCGCTAGGTCCGGCTGGTCGGCACGCGGCACCAGCCCCACCACGGCGGAGAACACCTTGGGCGGCGGGGTGAACGCGCCGGGCGGGATGCGCATAAGCATCTCGGTGGTGCAGATCCATTGCGTCAGGACTGCAAGCCGACCGTAAGCTTCAGTGTCCGGCGCGGCTGCGATGCGCTCGGCGACCTCCAGCTGGAACATCAGCGTCAGCCGCTCCCAGGCTGCTGCCTGCCTCAGCCAGCCCACCAGCAGCGGGGTGGCCACGTTGTAGGGCAAGTTTGCCACGACCTGCCGCGGCGCCGGCACCAGCGCCGAGAGGTCGGCCTGCAGCGCGTCGGCCTCCACCAGGCGCAACCGGCCGCCGCTCTCGGCCGCCAGCGCGCGGATCGCGTCAGCGGCGCGCGGGTCTATTTCCACCGCCACCACGCTCGCTGCCTGGGTGGCCAGCAACGCGCGCGTCAGGCCGCCGGGGCCGGGGCCTACTTCGACCACGTGGCGGCCTGCCAGGTCGCCGGCCTGGCGGGCGATCTTGGCGGTCAGGTTCTCGTCGAGCAGGAAGTGCTGGCCGAGCTTGCGGCGGGCGTCAAGGCGGTAGTCGGCGATGACCTGGCGCAGCGGTATCACGGAGAGCAAGCAAAAAACGTTTGCTCCCTGTCAGGGCCTCTCCCGCAAGCGCGCGACAGCGGAAGCAAAAGCTTTTTGCTTATTTTTCTCGAAAAAGAAGCGCTTGCTTTCTTCGTCACAGGATGAACCGGCTCAGATCCCCACGAGCCGCTAGAGGCGCAACCTTTTCCTTCACATAGGCCGCGTCCACTCGCACCATCTCCCCGTTGCGGTCCGACGCAGTGAAGCTGATCTCCTCCAGCAGCTTCTCCAGCACGGTTGCCAGCCGCCGCGCGCCGATGTTCTCTACCCGGTCGTTGATGTCGGCGGCGAGGTCGGCCAAAGCGTCGATCGCGTCGGTGGCGAACTCCAGCGTCACCCCCTCCGTCTGCATCAGCGCCGCGTATTGCGACAGCAGGTTGTGCTCCGGCTCGGTCAGGATGCGGCGCAGGTCGGCGCGGGTCAGTGGCGCCAGCTCCACGCGGATCGGCAGGCGGCCTTGCAGTTCGGGCAGCAGGTCGGCCGGCTTGGCCAGATGAAAGGCGCCCGAGGCGATGAACAGGATGTGGTCGGTCTTCACCGGGCCGTATTTGGTGGAGACCGTGGTGCCCTCGATCAGCGGCAGCAGGTCGCGCTGCACGCCCTCGCGGGAGACGTCGCCGCCGCGGAAGCCGCCCTCGCCGGTGCGCGCGCAGACCTTGTCGATCTCGTCGAGAAAGACGATGCCGTCGTTCTCGGCGTGCTCGACGGCGTCCTTGGCCAGGCGGTCGGTGTCGACCAGCTTGTCGGCTTCCTCGCGGGCCAGCAACGGACGGGCGTCGGCCACCTTCATGCGCTTCTGCACCTGGCGGCCGCCCATCATGCCGCGCATCATCTCGCCGAGGTTGATCATCTGGCCTTGCGGCACGCCCGGAATGTCGATCTGGCCCATGCCGGCGCCGCCGCTGTCGGCGACCGTGATCTCGACGTCCTTGTCTTCCATCTCGCCGGTTCTGAGCATGCGGCGAAACTTGGACTTGGTGTCGCCGCTGGCGGTGGCCCCCACCAGCGCGTCCACCAGGCGGTCCTCGGCGGCCTGGTCTGCGCGGGCGGCGACCTCGCGGCGGCTGGCCTCGCGGCGCATGTTGAGGCTGACCTCGACCAGATCGCGGATGATGCTGTCCACGTCTCGGCCGACATAGCCGACCTCGGTGAACTTGGTGGCTTCCACCTTCAGGAACGGCGCCTGGGCGAGACGGGCGAGGCGGCGGGCGATCTCTGTCTTGCCGCAGCCGGTGGGGCCGATCATCAGGATGTTCTTGGGGACTACTTCGTCGCGCAGGCCGTCGGGGAGCTGAGCGCGGCGCCAGCGGTTGCGGAGTGCGATGGCGACGGCGCGTTTCGCGTCGGACTGGCCGACGATGAAGCGG
>CAXUIR010000172.1:3357-5924 GCA_964251005.1 uncultured Acetobacteraceae bacterium
GCTGCGGCTGACGGCACATTATATCGCGCCCCGGTGGGTGGGGGCAAGCGCGGGGGTGGGGGGGTGGGGAAGAGGAAGGCCAGGGGCTCTGCCCCTGGACCCCGCTAAGGACAGTCGTCCTTAGAACCTTTTCTTAAGGCAAGGGGTCTGGGGCCGACTGGTTCCGTCATGCGTTAGCGTGCGTTGCATGACGGGGTCCAGGGGCAGAGCTCCTGGCCTTACAATGTTTCCGTGATCAGAGAGTGGTTCGTGTAGACGCAAATATCCGCCGCAATGCCCATCGCCCTGCGGGCGATCTCTTCAGACGTCAGCCCTTCGACCTGCAGTAACGCCCTCGCCGCCGCCAACGCGTAGTTCCCACCGGACCCGATAGCGATCACCCCATCCTCCGGCTCAAGCACGTCGCCGTTGCCAGTCAGCGTGTAGCTGTGCGTCGCGTCGGCCACTGCCATCATCGCCTCCAGCCGGCGCAGGTAGCGGTCCGTCCGCCAATCCTTGGCCAGCTCCACGCAGGCGCGCTCGAGCTGGCTCGGGAACCGCTCCAGCTTGGCCTCCAGCCGCTCCAGCAGAGTGAACGCGTCCGCCGTCGCTCCGGCGAAGCCGGTCAGCACGCCAAAATCCGCACCGATGCGCCGCACCTTGCGGGCGTTGCCCTTCACCACGGTCTGGCCCATCGTCACTTGCCCGTCACCGGCCATGGTGACGCGCCCGCCATGGCGCACGCACAGTATGGTGGTGCCGTGCCAGCCGACAGGGTCGTGAGGTGGGTTCTGCATGGTGCCGCAATCTATGCGCTTCACCCGGCCGGACAAGGCATGCGCACTCCGCAAGGTGCCGCGCCTGCGAAGTCAAAGGTCTTTTGCTTCTTATCTTCAGAAAAGATGGCCTTGCTGGCTTCACCCCGCCCGCAGCACCTCCACCCTTGGCCGTGCCATGCGTCGCAGCAGCGCGTTGACCTCCAAGGCCGGCACCGCCTCGGAATACAGGAAGCCCTGCCCGAACCGGCAGCCGAGCCGTTTGACGGCCGCTTCCGTCTTCTCGTCCTGCACGCCCTCGGCCACGATCGGAATGCGCAGCTCGCCGGCCAGCGCCAGCATCGCCCGCATGCACGCCTCCGCACGGGTGTCGGTGTTTACGTCCATGACGAAGCTGCGGTCGATCTTGATGCGGTCGAACGGCAGTTCGCGGAGGTGGAAAAAATTGGAGTAGCCGATGCCGAAATCGTCCAGCACCACCCGCGTGCCGCGCAACTGCAGCAGCGAGATCACCTCGCGCGCCACGTCCACGTCCTCGATCAGCGCGCTCTCGGTCACCTCTACTTCCAGCCGGCGCGGGTCCATCATGCCTTCCGGCCAGTCCGGCGGAGTGCGCAGCATAGAAATCAGCTCGCGCAGCTGGCCGGGCGAGACGTTGAAGGCGAAGTACAGCCAGTTCGGCCAACCGCGGGAGTCGGCGATCACCCGGCGCATCAGCTGCTGGGTGATCTGCCCGGTCAGCCCCATCTCCTCGGCCAGCGGGATGAACAGGTCGGGCGGTAACAACCCGCGCTTGGAGTGCTGCCAGCGCGCCAGCACCTCGAAGCCGGCGATGCGCCCGTCGTGCAGATCGACGATCGGCTGGTAGTGGGGGAGGATGCTGTGTTCGGCGATCGCCGCCCGCAGCTCGTCCTTCAGACCAGTGCGTCGTTGCGCCTGCTCGTTCTCGTCGGGGTCGAAGAAGCGCCAGCCGGGCGCCCCGGTCGCCTTCACGCTGCGCAACGCCTGCCCGGCGGCAAGCAGCGCTGCGTCCGTGTCCTTGCCGTGTTCGGGCAGCAGCGCCACGCCAACGCTCACCCTGCACTCCAGCGTTCCGGCGGCGCAGTCCACCGGTGCCATCAGCGCGCGGATCACGCCCAGCACCGCCACCTCGGCGTCGTTCAGCCCGCCGGGTACCGGCACCACCACGGCGAACTCGTCGTCGCCCAACCGGGCGGCGTGCGCCTGGCCGGGAAACAGCGTGCGCAGCCGTGTTCCCATCGCCGCCAGCACCTCGTCGCCCACACGTTGGCCATGCTTCGCGTTCAGCTCCGCAAACCCGTCCAGGTCGATCAGCAGCAGCGCGCTGGGCGCGGCGCCGAGCAGCCGCGTGGCCAGGCCGTCGATGAAGCTCCGCCGGCTGGCCAGCTCCGTCAGGCCGTCGCGCCGGTTCACCTGGAACCGCTTCAGCTCCGCATGCGTGCGGATGACCGACCCACGCCGGTAGCCGACACCCGCGGCACCCGCCGCCGCCACAGCCGAAGCGGCGAGCACGGACACTACGACAGCCCAGCCGAGATGCCAGCCAGGATGGTCCGCACTGATCTGGCCGAGCAGGACGAGGGCTGAATCAGGCGAAACGATCATCAGGTCACTTTCTTCAGCCGGCGGGGCCGCCAGGCAATCAGCTGCGGTCATACCATAGCGTAATGAAAATGTGATAAAGTTTCGTTATATTTCAGAATCGACCAGGTCGGCGTGCGTTTTGCCTCCCGCGGCAGCAAGCAAGCAGTCCTTTTTTGAAAAAAAGGACCAAAAAACTTTTGACTCCGC
>CAXUIR010000173.1:0-5920 GCA_964251005.1 uncultured Acetobacteraceae bacterium
GGCCCAACGCGGCGATCGCGCGGGCCGCCACGTCGGCGAGCTCGCCGAGCGGGGACGCGCGCCGCCGCCCCCCTTCCAGCCGCGCGCGCATGCGCGCCAGCGGGGTGCGTAGGTCATGCGCGATGCCGTCGCCGACCCCGCGCACCTCCACCAGCAGCCGCTCCATCTGCTCGAGCATGTGGTTCACGCTGCCGGCCAATATGTCGAAATCGTCCTTCGCCGGCCCGACGGGTATGCGCTCGTGGAGGTCGCCGTCCATGATCCTGTCCAGGGTCGTGCGAAAGGCACTGATCCGCGACAGCGCCCTTCGGCTAGCCCACGTACCGGCAGCCAGCGCCAGGACCAGCGCGGGAACAAGTCCCAACGTGAGCGCACGCGCGACGAGCAGACGCAGGTGCTGCAAGTCGCGGCGGCTGCGGCCGACGACGACGACCCGGCCGTCCGGCAGCCTGCGGGCGGTCGCCGTGACGCGCTCCTCGGAGGCGGCGCCGAACGTCTGACGCCTGACCGTCGCGACATGCAATAGGCCGTCCATTGGCAGCTCCGCAGGATAGGCCGCAAGGTCGCCGGCCAATGGCCGGCCATCCGGCGTGAACATGGCGGCGAAGCTCAGCCGGTGCAGGTCGCTGGCGAACTGAGCCTGGAGGTCCCGCGCGAGATCCTCCGGCTTCTCTCGTGCAATGATCGCTGCCTCGTGGCCCACCGTCCGGTCAATCCGGTCCGACTCGTAGGCAGTCGTCTGCCAGTAGATGAAGGCGAACAGCGCCATGCTGCTGGCAACAAAGACGCCCGAAGCTAGCGCCGAATTGCGGAAGGTGCTGGTGCGGAACGCGTCACTCCAACTCACGAGCCAGCCTGCCGCATCATGCCTGAAGTGGGCCGCGAAACAGGAAGCCGCTGCCCTTCACGCTCTCGATCATCGAGGGAGCGCCGGCAACGTCGATCTTCCGGCGCAACCGGCCGACATGCACGTCCACCAGATTGGTTTGCGGCACGAACCGATAGTGCCAGACGTCCTCCAGCAGCATCGCCCGTGTCACCACTTGCCCGGGCCGGCGCATGAGGTACTCCAGCAGCCGGAACTCACGCGGCAGTATCTCGATCTCCACGCCGGCCCGGCGCGCCACGCGGTCGATCAGGTCAAGCTCGAAGCCATCCGCGCGCAGCACCGTCTCGCGGCTCTCGGTCGGCCTCCGCAATAGGGCATCCACCCGCGCTGCCAGCTCCTCGAGCGCGAACGGCTTGGTCAGGTAGTCGTCGCCGCCCGCCTTCAGTCCTCGCACGCGTTCGTTGACGGCGCCGAGCGCGCTGAGCACCAGGACAGGGACGGCGACGTCCTGATCGCGTAATTGTTCGAGGATGACCAGGCCGTCCATGTCCGGCAGCATGCGGTCCATGATGAGCAACCCGTACGGCCGTGACCGAGCGCCGGCGAGTGCCTGTGCGCCGTCGGCAACCCAGTCCACGTCGTAGCCGCGCTCGCGAAGGTCGTCGATGATCTCGGCAGCGATCGCGATGTCGTCTTCGACGAGCAGCACGTGGGCTGACCCGCGCTTCGGCCTCGCGCGCGCTCCGCCAAGCTCATCGGGCATCCTCGTCCGCTCCCAGGCTCCGGCTTCAGCCTGCGGCAGATGAAAGCTTCAGGCTACTAAACTAGGATTTATCCTGACTTAAGAGGAAGCGAGGCAAGCGGACCTTTATTGAACAGCAACGAAGAACTCTCTTCTTTTCTTCGAAGAGGAAGGGTGGCTTCTCACTGAAACGGAAAATACCGAAAGCTGAAGAACACTGCGTTGCTGTCGGACTTAGGTGTTGGTCCCACGCCCTGGAATACGAACCGCTTAGTATAGGCATATTGCGTGCCGACCTGCACCGTGCCGTAATCGCCATGCAACAAGCGATACCAGGCACCCACCGTTCCTTGCACCACGCCTGAAGTGTTGCCGACGCAGGTGCTGCCCGGCGAGTCTTCGATGTTGCATCCGGCGTTGTCGTACAGCGGGTTGCCGTATCCATAGGCGACGACTTTGCCTTTGGCGATCGCGCTCGAGTAGCGTGCGGAGACCTGGTCCGTGCCGAGATACGCGTAAAGATCCATCGCCTGGACCGGATGTCCCACGAGGCCGACGAGTGCCTCCCAGCCGGGCAGCGGGTCTGGCCTGCCGCCGGCGGTGATGGTGGAGTCCGGAAGCTGCGTCGGGTCGTACCGGCTGATAGCACGGCCGGCCAGCCCGCTCACCTGAAAATCAAGCAGCTTCGGGATCACGTGGATCAGCGCTGCAGCACCACCGCCCCCGCCGATCTCCGTGTTGTTCTCGCCCGTGCCGAGTTGGCTGACGCGGTCGTTGAAGACCCGTCCGATGCCGAACGCCTCGAGATGGGCCAGGTCGTAGTCAGCGGTCGCCTTGACGATAACGTCAGGCGCGAAATTATTGGAGTAGACGGGCGATCCAGTGACCGCCGACGCCGCGGCCCCCGCAGCCACCGCGGGCACCGAGGAGACGGAGGTGTTGGCATCCACGCCGATGCCTGGGTTGGTAATGTTGATGGTGCTGCCGGGTATCGCCGGCGTGGTGCCGCCGTAGATCGTCTCCGGGTTCTCGGCGGAAATGGCGACGTGGTACTGGCCGTGCAGGAAGGCCTCTGTCAGCCGCACTTGTGCCTGTCGCGCGTAGGTGAATCCCGGCACGTAGTTCGGGTCGATGGTCTGTGGCGGATTGACGTTAAGCGGGTCCATGCCGACCCGGTTCATCGTCAGCAGCGACCAGGCCTGCCCTGCCAACACCTCGAAACCCCAGTCGCTGCGGTCGTAGGATACCCAGACTTCACGGATGCGCGGCGTCCAGCTGTTGCTTTCATTCTGGTTCGCCGTGGGCGCCGCCCCCTGGAAGTCGATTGCCACGTAGCCGCGCAGCTTGGTGTCCTCGTCGGGGTTGGCGGTGGCCAGCCCGGTCAGGCGGCTGACACGCGCGCTGAACACCAGCTCGTTTTCGTGGTGTAGCGGACTGTTTCCCAGCGGTATGCCGCTGGTGTAGTTGGACTGGATGTCTTCCACGCTGTTGCGGCTGCGCCAGACGCCGTCGCCGGCAAGAAAGCCGCCGAGCTGCAGGGTGACGCCGCCGATCTGGAAGCTGCCTTGCGGCAGCTTCGGTGGCGGGGCCACGTGCAC
Organism: uncultured Acetobacteraceae bacterium; assembly: GCA_964251005.1. Classification (GTDB taxonomy): domain Bacteria; phylum Pseudomonadota; class Alphaproteobacteria; order Acetobacterales; family Acetobacteraceae; genus BOG-908. The sequence goes on from CAXUIR010000173.1 coordinate 3,170, forward strand.
GAGCGTGACCGCACCGGGTGCTGCGCCAGGCGCTGCAGGCACCAGGGCGTAGCCGGCGGGGATCTGCGGTATGTAAGGTGCCGGCTGCAGTGCGAGCGGAGTGGGCGCGCGCGCAGCGCTGGCGGGAGCACGACCGTCCTGTTCGGCTTCCTGCTGCTTCAGCCGGCGCAGCTCGGCTTTCAACGCCTTGAGCTGCTGCTCGACGGATTGCATTTGCGCTTCCGAAACTTGCGCCAGCGCCGGCGAAGCCTGCAGCCCGGCCATTGCCGATGCGCAAGCTGCGAGAAGCGCAAACCGCACCGGGAGGACGATTCGATGCGACACGGAAGCCACGGACGGGAACTCACGATGAACGGCCAGTCTTAGTCCAGTCTGATGCATGCAGGGGCTTCCTGGTATTCGAACGATGCGCGCTAATCCGCAGAAATTCGGCGCATCAGCGAGCGTGACAGGCATGAAACGATACAACATGCCTATGTCTACTCGTCAACTAGGATATGTTTGCCGCTCTCATCGAGCTTGCAACGGCTGCGTCCAGAGATCGGCTACCCGCGACCGTATCATCCAGTCGTCGAGTGCCGGGCGGTGCGATACTCGAGCAAGGCCAGCTAGCGGGCGGTTAAGAGGTAATCCGGTAGCTAAGTTTTCGTGTCGGTGCCCAGCATAGCCACAGTGTTGTGGCGGTTGAGCAACGCCTCTCATCACGAGAACGTGAGGGCGCGATGATGCGAGAGGTTGTCGGGTCGGCAGCGCGTGCTTCGGTGGTGTTGAGCTGTCAAAGCAAGCAAGCGGTTCTTTTTTGAAAAAAAGGACCAAAAAACTTGTTCCCTTGGGCGTGCGCTGCAGGACCTTCGCGACAGCAGGGACAAAACTTTTTGTCTGGGTAGTCGGCCTGTGCCTGGCCGCCCTGGTCTACCTGGTGGGCCCGGACGACGCGCTTGCCGGCCTGTTCAACCTGGCCGACACTGCCGCCGAGACCATCCAGCGCGCCGTGCTGAACCTCGGCGGCCGCGCCTTCGACATGCTGCGTGCGCTCGCCATCGGCTGCTTCGTGGTGTTCCTGGCACTCTCCGTCGTCGCCACCGGCCGCGGGCATGCGGGCGTGTGGCTGGTGCTGGTGGTCAGCCTGCTGTTCCTGCTGCTCGTCTGGCATCAGGGGCCGGAGGCGACCGGGCACTGGGCGCTGGCGTTCCTGTTGTCCGTCGCGGCGGCGCTGAACGTGACGCGGAAGCTTGGGCCTGCGGCGCCGCGTGACCTGGTGTAAGGCAGGGCAAGCAGTTCTTTTTTGAAAAAAAGAACCAAAAAACTTTTGTCTCCTTGGGCGCGCGCTGAAGGAGAGTCCGCGACAGCAGAAATAAAAGTCTTTTGCTTCTTTTCTTCAGAAAAGAAGGCCTTGCTATCTTTCTAATTGCGGCGCCCGCGGACGAACCGGAAAGGCCCGTCAACGCAACCCCGCGAAGAACTCGCGCAGCAGCAGCCCGCACTCGCGTTCCTGAACACCGCCGACCACTTCCGGCACGTGCAGGCAGCCGGGGGCGGCGAACACTCTTGCACCGTGTTCCACCCCGCCGCCCTTCGGGTCGTAGGCGCCGAACACCAGCCTGCGCACCCGGAAATGCACTGCGGCCGCGGCACACATCGCGCACGGCTCCAGCGTCACGAACAGGTCGCAGCCGGTCAGGCGTGCCTGCCCCAGCCGGCCCGCCGCCGCCCGCATCGCCAGCAGCTCGGCATGTGCGCTGGCGTCCCGCCCGGCCTCCACGTTGTTGCCGCAGCGCGCCAGCACCGTGCCGTCCGCGCCCACCACCACCGCGCCCACCGGCACCTCGCCGCGCCCGGCCGCCGCGCGCGCCTCTGCCAGCGCCAGCGCCATCGGCGAGACCACCTGGTCCATCGCTTCACCTCTTTTCCAGACTGGCCCCTGTCCAGACCGGCACCGCGCGGGTACGCTCAGCGGCATGGCCGAAACACGCAAGCCGCTCGTCGGCATCACGCTCGATTCCGAGGCGCCGGGCGGCTACTCCGTCTATCCCTGGTACGCGCTGCGCACCAACTACGCCGACGCCATCGCGGCGGCCGGCGGCATCCCCATCGCCCTGCCGCACCACACGACGCTGGCCGCCGACATGCTCGCGGCCATCGACGCGCTGGTGGTCACCGGCGGCGCCTTCGACGTGGACCCGGCGCTCTACGGTGCCGCGGACACGCATGCAACCGTCACCCTCAAACAGGGCCGCACGCAGGCCGAGCACGCGCTGCTGGCCGGCGCGCTGGCCCGCGACATGCCGGTGCTCGGCATCTGCGGCGGCGAGCAGCTCCTCGCCGTGGCGCTCGGCGGCACGCTGATCCAGCACATCCCCGACAGCGTCCCCGGCGCGCTCGCCCACGAGCAGCTCAACCCGCGCCACGAGCCCGGCCACACCGTGGCCATCACCGCTGGCACCCTGCTGCACCGGATCGTCGGCGCCGCCTCGATGCGGGTGAACACCTCCCACCACCAGGCCGTGCGCTCCCCCGGTCCCGCAGCGATGGTCAACGCCACCGCGCCCGACGGGGTGGTGGAGGGCATCGAGGATCCGGGGCGGCGCTTCTGCCTCGGCGTGCAGTGGCACCCCGAGTTCCTCATCGACCCCGGCGACACCCGCATCTTCGCCGCCCTGATCCAGGCCGCCGCGTGACCATCGCCCCGGATGGCGCCCGGTTCAGCCGGGCCGCCCGTAGCGAGGCCCGCCTCGCCGAGGCGCAACCCGC
>CAXUIR010000174.1:0-5868 GCA_964251005.1 uncultured Acetobacteraceae bacterium
GGGCGGCGGCCGGGCCGCTGTTCCGCCTGTCGCGCGGCGTCAGCTCGGACAACGCCGCGGCGATCGCCTCGGCCCGCTTTTCCCCCTGCTGCAGCCGGTGGCGCGTCGCCGCCAACTCGTCCTCCTCGCCCTCGCGTGGCGCCAGCTTGGCCAGCTCGCCCACCGAGTGCCGCAGGAAATCCTCCTCGCGCTTGGCGTCCACGATGGCAGCGCGCGCCGCCTCCAGCCGCTCCACCGCCGCCCGCCAGGCGCGGTGCCGGGCCGCCACTTCGGCGCGCAAATCCGGGCTGATGCCGTAGGCGTCCAGCAGCCGCAGGTGGGAGGCGGGGTCGGCCAGGCCCATCTGGTCGTGCTGGCCCTGCACCTCCACCAGCATCGCCCCCACCCGCTTCAGCGTGGCGGCCCCCACCGGCGCGTCGTTCACCCAGGCGCGCGAACGGCCGTCTTTGCTCACCGCGCGGCGCAGCACCACGTGGTCGTCTGCCGGCAGGCCGAGCTCCTCCAGCAGCGCGTTCACCGGGTGCTGGCCGGGCGGTGCGAACACGGCCGACACGCTGGCCTGCTCGGCGCCGGCGCGGATCAGGCCGGCATCGGAGCGGGCGCCCAGGGCCAAGCCCAGGCTGTCTAGCAGGATGGATTTGCCGGCGCCGGTCTCGCCGGTGAGCACGGTGAGGTGCGGGCCGAAGCCCAGGTCCAGGCGTTCGATGAGCACGACGTCGCGGATGGAGAGCGAAGTAAGCATCAAGAAAGCAGTTCTTTTTTGAAGAAAAGAACCAAAAAACTTTTGCTTCCTGGAGCGCGCACTAACCTGCGAGCGCGCGATAGCGGAGACAAAAGTTTTTTGCTTCTTTTTTTCAAAAAAGAAGAGTCTTTCTTAGAAGACCCAGTTCAAGGACCGGGTGAAAAACCCTGGCTTGTCCGGCGTGCCGTTGGTCACCTGCGGACCCTGCACCGCGCCCACCTGGATAAGATCGTTCCAGCTGTTCTCGTACCAGTGGCTGCCCGGATAATTGTAGGCCAGCACGGACGCCGTCTTCTTCGCCTCGCCCACCAGGCCCAGCTTCAGGTAGATCTCCGTCAGCCGCGAGAGCGCTTCCGGCGTGTGGTTGGTGGTCTGGAAGTCGTCGATCACGCGCTGGTAGCGGCCGATCGCGGCCGCGTACAGATGCTGTTTCTCGTAGTAGCGGCCGATATCCATCTCCTTGCCGGCCAGGTGGTCGCGGCACAGGTCGATCTTCAGGCGTGCGTCGCGGGCGTAGGCGCTGTCCGGAAAGCGGTTGACCACTTCCTGCAGCGCGGCCATCGCCTCGGTGGTGCCTTTCTGGTCGCGCGAGATGTCGGCGATCTGCTCGTAGTAGCACAGCGAGCGCAGGTAGTAGACGTAGCCGATGTCCTTGTTGGCCGGGTGCAACGCAATGAAGCGGTCGAGCTGCGAGACGGCCTCGCTGTAATTGTCGCGCCGATATTCGGTGTAGCCCTCCATCAACTGCGCGCTGCTGGCCCAGCTGGAGTATGGGTAGTTCTGCTGGATGGCGTCGAAGTGCTTCACCGCGGTGGAGTAGTTGCCACGCTGCAGTGCGTCGATGCCGTTGCTGTAGAGCTGGTCCGGGGGCTCGTCCGCCAGGTTCACCTTCGGCGTGTCGTCCGTCTTGGTGAACGGCAGGATGGAGTTGATGGTGGCACAGCCGCCCAGCAGCAGGGCAAGGAGCAGGGGCGCGGCCAGGGCACGGTGCGGCAGGTGGGCGGTCATGATTTCGTGCTTACACTATAGGCTGGGCGGAAGGCGAGTGGGCCGAAGTGAAGAAAGCAAGGCCTGCTTTTTTGAAAAAAGCAGCAAAAAACTTTGGTTCTGCTGTCGCGGAGGTTCCTGCGGCGTGTACTCAAGGGGACAAAAGTTTTTTGGTTCTTTTTTTCAAAAAAGAACCGCTTGCCTTACTTCAACAGGTCGGCACTGGCGTCACACGCTAAGCCGACGCCGATTGTCAGCCGGTCCAGTGCGCCGCTCTCCACCAGGCTGGCCGCCTCGGCCAGGTCGGGCGCGATGAAACGGTCCTCGGTGTAAGGCGCCACGCGGGCGCGGATGTCGGCGATGGCGGCTTCCAGCGGGGCGGAGCTGCGGTGCGGCGCGTGGAAGCCGATGCCCTGCGCGGCCGCCAGCAGCTCAATGCCGACGATGCCGGCGGTGTTGTCGCACATCTCGCCCAGGCGGCGGGCGGCGAAGGTGGCCATGGAGACGTGGTCTTCCTGGTTGGCCGAGGTGGGGAGGCTGTCCACGCTGGCCGGATGGGCGAGCGACTTGTTCTCGCTGGCCAGGGCCGCTGCCGTCACCTGCGCCATCATGAACCCGGAATTGATGCCCGGATCGGTGACCAGGAAGGCGGGCAGGCGGCTCATCACCGGGTCGGTCAGCAGCGAAATGCGGCGTTCGGACAGCGCGCCGACCTCGGCGATGGCGAGCGCCAGCACGTCGGCGGCGATGGCGACCGGCTCGGCGTGGAAGTTGCCGCCGGAGAGCACCTCGTCCTGATCTGCGAACACCAGCGGGTTGTCGCTGGCCGCGTTCGCCTCGGTGACGAGCACGCAAGCGGCGTGACGCATGGTGTCCAGGCAGGCGCCCATCACCTGCGGCTGGCAGCGCAGGCTGTAGGGGTCCTGCACGCGGCCGCAATCGAGGTGGGAGTGGCGAATCTCGCTGCCCGCCAGCAGCGCGCGCAGGCAGGCCGCCACGGCGATCTGGCCCGGCTGGCCGCGCGCTTCATGGATGCGCGCGTCGAACGGGGTGTCGCTGCCGCGCGCCGCGTCGACCGAGAGCGCGCCGGCAACCAAGGCGGCGGCGAAGATGCGCTCGGCGCGGAACAGCGCGTGCAGCGCCAGCGCGGTGGAGGCCTGGGTGCCGTTCAGCAAAGCGAGCCCCTCCTTCGGGCCGAGTACGAGCGGCGCGAGCCCGGCCTGCTGCAACGCCGCTTCGGCGGTCATGCGCGCACCGCCGGCATCCACGACGCCCACGCCAATCAGCGCGGCGGACAGATGCGCCAGCGGTGCCAGGTCGCCGGACGCGCCGACCGAGCCCTTCTCCGGCACGCAGGGCACGATGTCCGCGCGCAGGAACGCCAGGATCTGCTTGATTACCGCCGGCCGCACGCCGGAATAGCCGCGTGCCAGGCCCACCACCTTCAACGCCATGATCAGCCGGACGATGGCCGGCGGCATCAGTCTGCCCACGCCCGCGCTGTGCGAGAGCACCAGCCGGCGCTGCAGCTCGGCCAGTTGGCCAACCGGGATGGAGGTCTGGGCCAGCAGCCCGAACCCGGTGTTGATGCCGTACACGGTGCGACCGGACGCAACGATGCCGGCGACTGTGGCGGCCGAAGCCTCGATGGCAGGCAGACAGGCAGGGTCGAGCGAGACGTCCTCGCCGGCGGTGAGGCGGCGTAACGAGTCCAGGCCGAGCGTGCGGCCGATGGGGACGGTCACTGGGCGTCTCGCCGGCTGCCAACCGGTGCGGAGACTGACTTTCCCGCGTCCACAAGAAAGGCAAGACAAGCAGTTCTTTTTTGAAAAAAAGAACCAAAAAACTTTTGTCTCCGGTGGGTGCGCGATGGTGAGGCGTGTCGTTCAGCCCTCCGCGACAGCGCTCGCAAAAGCTTTTTGCTTCTTTTTCTCGAAAAAGAAGGCCTTGCTTCCTGCGCCGACGAAACGATCCTCACCTCGCCTGATGTCAGGTGACCTCCCGGTCGATCGTTCAAGGCTCCGATGCCATTCATGGCGCGGCACCCAACATGGGCAAGTTGAGCCCATGAGCTCGGGCGCAATCAACAGCGTCCGGGTAGCCGGCGTCGGCGTGGCGCATTACGCCGCTGGCCGGATCATTCCACAGCACGCGTTCGAGGCGGCGGTCGGCGTCCGCAGTGCCGTCGCAGACGATCACCATGCCGGCGTGCTGGGAGTGGCCCATGCCGACGCCGCCGCCGTGGTGCAGCGACACCCAGGTGGCACCGCTCGCGGTGTTGAGCAGCGCGTTGAGCAGCGGCCAGTCGGAGACGGCATCCGAGCCGTCGCGCATGGATTCGGTCTCGCGGTTGGGGCTGGCGACCGAGCCACTGTCGAGGTGGTCGCGGCCGATGACGATGGGCGCCCGCACGCGGCCGTTGCGCACCAGCTCGTTAAAGGCGAGGCCCACGCGGTGGCGGTCGCCCAGGCCCAGCCAGCAGATGCGCGCGGGCAGGCCCTGGAAGCGGATGCGTGCGCCGGCGTGCGCCAGCCAGGTGTGCAAGTGGGTGTCGTGCGGCATCAGGGCGGCCACGGTCTCGTCGGTGACGCGGATGTCGTCCGGGTCGCCGGAGAGGGCCACCCAGCGGAACGGGCCTTTGCCGAGGCAGAACAGCGGGCGGATGTAGGCGGGCACGAAGCCGGGGAAGTCGAACGCGTCGGCCAGGCCTTCGTCTTTGGCGACCTGGCGGATGTTGTTGCCGTAGTCGACGGTGGGGATGCCTGCACGGTGAAAGCCGAGCATGGCTTCGACGTGGGTGCGCATCGAGGCTTTTGCGGCCTTTGCAACGCCGGCGGGGTCGGTGCTGCGGCGCTGTTCCCACTCGGCGACGGTCCAGCCGACGGGGAGGTAGCCGTTGGCCGGGTCGTGGGCGCTGGTCTGGTCGGTGACCACGTCCGGGCGGATGCCGCGGCGGAGGATCTCGGGGAACAGCTCGGCCGCGTTGCCGAGCAGGCCGATGGAGCGCGGGGTGCCCGAGCTGCGCGCGTCCTCCAGCATCGCGAGCGCCTGGTCGAGGCTGTCGGCGCGGGCGTCAAGGTAGCCAGTCTCCAGACGTTTCTCGATCCGGCTGTCCTGCGCTTCGACCGCGAGCATCGACGCGCCGGCGAGGGTTGCCGCCAACGGCTGTGCGCCGCCCATGCCGCCTAAGCCTCCCGTGAGGATCCAGCGCCCGGCGAGCGAGCCGCCGAAATGCTGGCGGCCGATCTCGACGAAGGTCTCGTAGGTGCCCTGCACGATGCCCTGGCTGCCGATGTAGATCCACGAGCCGGCGGTCATCTGGCCGTACATCATCAGGCCGAGGCGATCGAGTGCGGAGAAATGCTCCCAGGTGGCCCAGTGCGGCACCAGGTTGGAGTTGGCGATCAGCACGCGCGGCGCGTCCGCGTGCGTGCAGAACACGCCGGCAGGTTTGCCTGACTGCACCAGCAAGGTTTCGTCCGCGCCGAGCGTGGTGAGCGACGCGACGATGGCGTCGAAGCACGGCCAGTTGCGCGCGGCTTTGCCGATGCCGCCGTAGACGACCAGGTCCTCGGGGCGTTCGGCGACGTCGGGGTCGAGGTTGTTCATCAGCATGCGCAACGGCGCTTCGGTCTGCCAGGAGCGGGCGGTGAGCGTGGTGCCGGTGGCGGCGCGGATGAGGCGGGTGTTCTTCAAGGGTGGGCTCCGGCGAAGATCATGGCAGTTCGTGGTGCTTGCAGGGGATCAGCGACGAGCGGGTGCCGCGTCGAAGCTGTTGAGCAGGATGACGCAGATCAAGCACTTGAAGGAGCTTTGACGAAAGGTTGGCGCGAACATCTCAGAGCAGGCGATTGCGTGGCCTCTATCAATCCGCGCTGTTAGATCGGTTGCTTTGAGATGTTGCAGTTCTGGTGCCGTGTGTCGTGTCGAACCTAAGCATCTTAACACCAAGCGCACCAAGGACACCAAGAAGAAGGGATTGGCAGCTCGTCAGAGACGACACATGCGTGTTTCATAAAGCATGTCGGTGCTCGTCTTTCTAACGTCTGGTGATCTCTGACTCCTTGTTGGTCTTGGTGTTTGTTACCAGCCGGCTCTGATGCTGACTGACAGAAAGCAAGCAGTCCTTTTTTGAAAAA
>CAXUIR010000175.1:0-224 GCA_964251005.1 uncultured Acetobacteraceae bacterium
GGGGCGGGCGAGCTGCGCGCGGTGCGGCAGGTCACCCACCGGCGCGAACGGGTCGCGCGGCTGGTCGAACGCGATGTGGCTCGGGTGTGCCCAGGGCAGGCTGTCGAGCGGCAGCCGCAGACCCACCGGCGCGTCGCCGGGGATCAGCAGCATCGCGCCCGGGCGGAAGAACCAGCGGCCGGACTGCCAGCGGCGCTGGCCGTTGCTGCCGGCCCGGCGCAGCG
>CAXUIR010000175.1:234-5863 GCA_964251005.1 uncultured Acetobacteraceae bacterium
CGCCAGGCCCTGGCCGAACACCCGACTCATCCGCGCGCGCGTCTGCGGGTCGGCCAGCTTGCTGTCCTCGGCCAGAACGTTGGCCGGCAGCCGCATCTCCCTCCAAAGGAAGTAGTGCACGTCCTCGTAGGCGGGGATCACGTAGCCGGGCGAGACCTGGAGGCGCTCCGCCAAAGCGGTGCAGAAGCGGGTGGCGTCCGCCGGCACCGCGGTCGCTGCGTCCTCGTCGGCGGCGAGCAGGGCCAGGTCGCGCCAGACCGGCTCGCCGTCGCGCCGCCAGTGCACGCCCAACGCCCAGCGCGGCAGCTGCTCGCCGGGGTAGTGCTTGCCGAGCGCGTGGGTGATGGCGGCACCCGGCGACCACAGCGGCAGCAGCCGGCGCAACAGCCGTCCGGCCAGGCGGCGCTTGGTGGGGCCTAGCGCGTCGGTGGTCCACTCCGGCGCCTCCATGTCGGACGCCGAGACGAAGGTGGGCTCGCCGCCCATGGTCAGCCGCACGGCGCCGTCCTCCAGCGCGCGGTCCACCTGCACGCCGGCCGCCAGGATCGCCTGCCACTGCGCCTCGGTGTACGGCTTGGTCACTCGCGGCGACTCTGCGATACGGGCCACCTTCATCTCGAAACCGAAATCCACCTCGGCGGGTTCGACGCCGCCGCTGATCGGCGCGGCGCTCAGCGGGTCCGGGCTTGCCGCCAGCGGGATGTGCCCCTCGCCGGTCAGCAGGCCGGAGGTGGCGTCCAGGCCGACCCAGCCGGCGCCGGGCAGGTACACCTCGGCCCAGGCGTGCAGGTCGGTAAAATCGGTGGTGGGTCCGGCCGGGCCGCTCACCGGCGCCTGGTCGGCCACCAGCTGGATCAGGTAGCCGGACACGAACCGCGCGGCGAAGCCGAGGTGGCGCAGCACGTGCACCAGCAGCCAGGCGCTGTCCCGGCACGAGCCCTTGCCTTGCGCCAGCGTCTCCTCCGGCGGCCAGGTGCCGGGCTCGAGGCGGACGATGTAGGCGACCAGCGCCTGCACGCGCTGGTTCAGGCCGACCAGCATGTCGATGGTGCGGACCGCGTCGCGCGGAATGGAGGCGAGCAGCGCGTTGAGCCTAGGGCCCGGCTCGATCAGGCGTCGGAACGGGCTGAGCTCCTGCTCCAGCACCGGGTCGTAGGCGAACGGCCAGGTCTCCGCGTCGGGTTCGAGGAAGAAGTCGAACGGGTTGATGGTGGCCATGTCGGCGACCAGGTCCACCGTCACCGCAAAGTGCCTGGTGCGCTCGGGGACCACCACGCGGGCGAGGAAGTTGCCCTGCGGGTCCTGCTGCCAGTTGAGGAAGTGCGCTGCCGGTTCGATGCGCAGCGCGTAGGAGACGATCGGGGTGCGCGCGTGCGGGGCGGGGCGCAGGCGGATCGTTTGCGGGCCGAGTGCGACGGGGCGGTCGTAGCGGTAGGCGGTCCGGTGGGTGAGGGCCACGTGAAGGGTCATGGCCGGGTGGTAGCAAGAAGCGGACCCGTGGGACAGCGCCGGCTCCGGCATGCTGCTCGCATGACGCGCCCGCGTTCGTGGGCGCGTTGGCGTAGCAGGCCAAACCGCTCCGGTGTCCGCGACACGCCAGCAACTCGCCAGATCAGGTCTTGCAAGCACCTGGCTTATACCAGCGGCCATCGACCTGACCTTTCGAAGTCCGGCAGGAAGGCAAAACCTACTTTTCTGACGAAAAGAAGCAAAAGACTTTGGTCCGGCTGTCGCGGAGTTTCCTTCAACGCGCGCCCAAGGGGACAAAAGTTTTTGGTCCTTTCAAAAAAGAACCGCTTGCTACGCCAGTTACCGGTCGAGACCTGAGACGGTTGGTATTAGTCGAAAAGCCGGACGTTCTGCCACCGCCGGGCGCACGTCTCAGAAGGCGCTCGCGACGGCAGAGAGGAAAGTTTGGCGCTTTCGGCCAAACGGAACCGCTTGCAACCTTCCCTCATCGCCGCGTTACCCGCGCACGACCAGCCCGGAACGGATCGTCCCATGCGCCTGTTCAAGTGCCCATCCTGCGGGCAGATGCTCTACTTCGAGAACACGCGCTGCGAGAGCTGCGGCCACACGCTGGGCTACGATCCCGACAGCTTCTGCATGCGCGCGCTCGAGCCCGACGGCGAGATGCTGCGCGACGGCGACGCCACCTGGCGCCTGTGCAGCAACGCTGGCCACGGCGCCTGCAACTGGCTCGTTCCGGCCGCGTCCAACGCCGCCTTCTGCACCGCCTGCCAGCACAACCACGTCGTCCCCGACCTCTCGGTCTCGGAGAACGTCACACGCTGGCGTGCCCTGGAAGCGGCCAAGCACCGCCTGTTCTACACGCTGATGCGCCTGCACCTGCCGCTCGCCACCCGCGCCGACGACCCAAAACACGGCCTCGCCTTCGACTTCCTGGCCGAGACGGCCACCCAGAAGCGGGTGATGACCGGGCACGACAACGGGCTGATCACCATCGCACTGAAGGAAGGCGACGACGCCGAGCGCGAGCGCATGCGCGCGCAGATGGGCGAGGTATACCGCACCCCGCTCGGCCATTTCCGCCACGAGGTCGGCCACCACTACTGGGACATCCTGGTAAGCGGCACGCGTTTCCTCGAACCGTTTCGCGCGATGTTCGGCGACGAGCGCGAAGACTACGCTGCCGCCCTGAAGGCCCACTATGAACGCGCACACCGGCCCGGCTGGCAGGCGTATTTCGTCAGCGTCTACGCGACCTGCCATCCCTGGGAAGATTTCGCCGAGACCTGGGCGCACTACCTGCACATTGTGGACACGCTGGAGATGGCAGGGTCATTCGGCGTGTCGATCCACCCGAAACTGTCGCGCGACCCGATGTTGCAGGCGGAGATCGACTTCGATCCCTACAAGGAACCCGACATGTCGGCGATCCTGGAAGCGTGGCTGCCGCTGGCCTTTGCGGTCAACAGCCTCAACCGCTCGATGGGACAGCCGGACATGTATCCGTTCGTACTCTCGGCTGGCGTGGTGGAGAAACTTGGCTTCATTCACCGGCTGATACGGCAGCAAGCGTGATACCAGTTGGCCTTGATGCTGACTGACAGAAAGCAAGCAGTTCTTCTTTGCAAAAAAGAAGTCATTGCTTCCTACCCTTCCAACCAAGCCGCCACACCCCGCCCCGCTGCCAGCCCCGTGCTAAAACATCCCTGCAACAGGTAGCCGCCAGTAGGCGCCTCCCAATCCAGCATCTCGCCGGCCACGAACACCCCCGGCAACGCGCGCAGCATGAACCGCGCGTCTAGCTGGTCGAACGTCACGCCCCCCGCAGACGAGATCGCCCTCTCGATCGGCTGCATCGCGGTCACGCGCAGCGTCATGCGCTTGATCAGTCCGGACAGGCTCGCCTGCGCCGCGCCGGCATGCAGCGCCTCCTGCACCAGCCCGATCGCCACCGGCGGCAAGGACGCAGCCTGCCGCAGGAAGTTCGGCAACGACCTGCCGCCTCTCTCGCCATCCACCCGCGCCGACAACGCTGGCGCATCCACGTCCGGACGCAGGTCCAGCAGCAGAGTCGCCGCGCCGTCCCGGTCCAGCGCCGCGCGGACCGGCGCGGACAGCGCGTAGATGGCGCCGCCTTCCAGCCCCGACGCGGTCACCACCGCCTCGCCGCGCACGCTGTGGCCGCCGGCGGAGAATGCGACACGCTTCAACGGCGCACCTGCGAAACGGCCCGCGAACACCGACGACCATGCGACCACCACACCGCAATTGCTTGCCCGCAACGGCGCCACCTGCACGCCGCGCGCGCGCAGCAGCGCCGTCCAGGCGCCGTCCGACCCCATGCGCGGCCAGGACGCACCGCCCAGCGCCAGCACCGTCGCGTCCGGCACGACCGCGACCTGGCCACCGACCGGGCGTCTCGAACAGCAGCGCGCCCGCCGCGTCCCAGCCGAGCCAACGGTGGCGCGCCGCGAGGTGCACGCCCAGCCGGTCTAGCCGGCGCAGCCAGGCGCGCAGCAACGGGGCCGCCTTCAGACCGACCGGAAAGATGCGGCCGGAACTTCCGGTGAACATGCTTTGTCCCAGCGCCTCGCACCAGGCCACCAGTGCTGCGGGCGGAAAGGCCTGCAACGCGTCCGACAGCACGCCCGGCGCGGCGCCGTAGCGCGCCAGCACGCGCTCGAACGGCTCACTGTGAGTGATGTTGAGGCCGCCGCGGCCGGCGAGCAAGAACTTGCGCGCCGGCGAGGGCATGCGGTCGTAGACGGTGAGCTTGTGGCCGGTAAGCGCCAGGTGCTCTGCGGCGATCAGGCCGGCCGGGCCGGCGCCTATGACGGAGATCGTCCTCATGGAGCCCTCCCGTTGAGTCGAAAGCCTGCGTGCCGCCCTGGGCGTGGTGACAAGCAAGCACGCAAGCGGTTCTTTTTGAAAAAAGAACCAAAAACTTTTGTCTCCTTGGGTGCGCGGTGTAGGAACGTTACGATAACAGGACGGATGCTAGCATACTTTGAGGCTGACAGATTGAAAACAAAACTCCTATTCCCACGCCAGCGTCGAGGTGCAGGGCACTGATGCAAGCAACACATGCTGGCAGAAACAGGCCTTACCGTGGCGACTGTCTTGCTCGCGGCGTAAGACTTTCGAGCCGGCGTTTACGGCTGGTGGTGGCAGAGGGGATCGTTTGCGGCTTTCTCTTGGAGATCCCGTCTTCTCGGCATGCGCCAGGAAGAATTCAACACCAAGCACACCGAGAGCACCGAGGACACCAAGAAGCTTTTTGAGTTTCTACGACCATGCGCTCGGAAAACGCCGGAACCACTCTTCTTGGTGCCCTTGGTGTCCTTCATACTCTTGGTGATGACTCTTGCTTGCGCGGTTTCCCACTAGAACAAGATGCCTCAACCCGACCCACCAACGAGAGCAAAAGTTTTTTGGTTCTTTTTTTCAAAAAAGAACCGCTTGCTTTCAGTCCACAGGCGTCCAAGCATAGTTTTCTGCTTCTCTCTTACAAAAAAGAAGGCCTCTCTTGCCCGGTGATGCCAGCCTCAACGCGGGCTAGTATAGAAATCTTCTGCGTCTTCTCTTCGGAAAGGAAGGCCTCGCATTCTTTGCCGAACATCGCAGTGTGCAGGTCCAGGGCCGCTGGTTACCGGGGGCGTAGTAGCGTCCGGCCATTTGATCCTGCAGATCGTATCGCGGGAGACGTAGAAGCCCGCAGCGCCTGTCCGCCGGCTAGCCGCATCAGCAGCACCACCAAGGCAACCGCCAGCGCGTGGACGCCCAGGGCGGCAAGCGTTGCGTCGAACGGATCCACCAGCGTCAGCAGCGTGGCCGCGCCGCCGGCACGGGCCAGTCCGGCGAGCGCCGCCGTCACGCCGGGACGCAACGGGCACGCGCGCACCAGCAGCCAAGTCAGCAGCATCGCCAACGGCAGCGAGACCAGCAGCAGGAACTCCAGGCAGACCATCGGGTGCATCGGCGGCATCGGCATCGTGGCCGCCAACGGCGCCAGCCGCAGGCAGCCGGCGGTGCTGGCCCCCACCCACACGGCCAATGCCGGCAGCGGCAGAAGCGCCCACCGCACCGAGCGCCCGGGTATCGCGATCTGCAGCGCCGCCGCCCCCGCCAGCACGCACGTGGCCGCGGCGCCCAGCACGCT
>CAXUIR010000176.1:0-5834 GCA_964251005.1 uncultured Acetobacteraceae bacterium
GCCCTGCGCGGCGACGCCCGGCACCTGATGGGCGACGTCGTCACTTCCTGCGGCGTGCTGGCCGGCGTGGGCCTGGTGCTGCTCACCGGCATCCTGCGCCTGGACGCCGCCATCGGTGCAGCCACGGCTGTCTACGTGCTGTGGTCAGGCGTGCACCTGATCGGCGAGTCGATGGGCGGACTGATGGACATGGCGCCCGACGACGGCACCGTCGAACGCATCGAACGCGTGCTGGTGACCCACGGTGCCGGCGCCATCGAGGTGCACGACATCCGCGCCCGCCAGGCGGGACGCGCCACCTTCGTGCAGTTCCACCTCGTGGTGCCGGGGGCGATGCAGGTCGATGAAGCGCACGCGATCTGCGACCGGATGGAGGGCGCGCTGCAGCGGGACATGAAGCACCTGGTGGTCAACATCCATGTGGAGCCGGAGCATAAGGCTAAGCATGATGGGGCTTTGGCGCTTTAAGGAAGCAAGGCCTTCTTTTTTGAAAAAAGGAAGCAAAAAACTTTTGCTCCTGGCGCTTGGGTTGAGTTGGAGCGGGCCTTGTTACGCGCGTCGGGTGGTTTCGCTTAATCTTTGCACTGACCAGCTTGCCGTGTTGCTGGCGCCGGAGGAGATCGTTGCGCTGGAACCGCTAGCGCGCGATCCGGCGCTGTCCTTCGTCGCAGCACAAGCCTCGCACTTGCCCACCGTGCGCGCGGACGCCGAGGCGGTGCTGGCGCTCGCACCGGACCTTGTTCTGGCCGGCACCTACGGTGCGCAGACGACGATCGCACTGCTACGTGCCCGCGGCCTCCACGTGGTCCAGTTCGCCGACCCGACCGGCTTCGCCCAGGTCGCCGACCAGGTGACGCAAGTGGCCGCGCTCCTCGGCAAGCGGTTGGACGGCGCGCGCATGGTGGCCGCCATGTGGCGCCGCCTCGCCGCCGTGCCGAAGCGGCACGCAACGGCGGTGCTCTGGCAGGCCGGCGGCTGGAGCGCTGGCCCCGGCAGTTTCGGCGATGCCGTCCTGCGCGCAGCCGGCCTGACCAACCTCGGCACCGGCGGCCGCATCGGGCTGGAGGCATTGCTCGCTGCGCGCCCGGACCTGCTGGTCACCGAGCAGGCCGCACGCTTTCCCTCGTTGGCCACCGACCTCGCCTGGCACCCTGCGCTACGCGCCGTCAGCCACTCTGTCGTCCCCTCGCCGCTGCTGGTGTGCGAGGGACCGTTCAGCGTGGGC
Source organism: uncultured Acetobacteraceae bacterium (assembly GCA_964251005.1). Lineage (GTDB taxonomy): Bacteria > Pseudomonadota > Alphaproteobacteria > Acetobacterales > Acetobacteraceae > BOG-908. Next base: position 1,226 of record CAXUIR010000176.1, read on the forward strand.
GCCGTCGAGGCCTTGGCGCGGTGAGGTGGCTGTGGACGGCGACCGCGCTGCTCTGCGCCGTCTCGCTCCTGGTCGGAGCGACCGGCCTCGGCGTGCCAGACCCGCTTGTCCTGTGGCAGATACGTGCTCCCCGTACTGTGCTGGCCGCCCTGGTGGGCGCCGGCCTCGGCGTTTCCGGTGCCGTGCTGCAAGGCGCACTGCGCAACCCTTTGGCCGACCCAGGGCTGCTCGGCATCGGCGGATGCGCGGCAGTGGGCGCCGTGCTCGTGTTTTATTGGGGCGTCTCCGCGGCGTTCGCGCCCGCCTTGCCGCTGGGCGCGCTGCTGGGCGCCGGACTAGGCTGCGCGGTGCTGCTTGGCGCTTTGGGGCGTGGCGTCTCCGCGGCCGCGCTGATCCTGGGCGGCGTGGCGCTGTCGGCGTTCGCCTCCGCGTTCCTCGCGCTGGCGCTGTCCCTCGCACCCAACCCGTTCGCCCTGGCCGAGATCACCTTCTGGCTGATGGGCGGGCTGGAAGACCGTTCCCTGCTGCACCTGGCGATGGCGGCGCCGGCAATCCTGCTCGGTTCCGTGGTGCTGCTGCGGCTTGGGCGCCGGCTGGACGGGCTGAGCCTGGGTGAGGCGACAGCAGCCAGCCTCGGCGTGCCGGTGGGCGCCACCCTGCGCTGGGCCGCGCTCGGCGTCAGTCTGGCTGTGGGAGGTGGCGCGGCGGTGGCAGGTGGCATCGGGTTCGTGGGGCTCGTCGTGCCGCATCTGCTGCGCCCGTGGTTTGGCGCCCGGCCAAGCGCCTTGTTGTGGCCGAGCCTGGCCGCTGGCGCTGCGCTTCTGCTTGCGGCGGACGTGCTGGCCCGCGCTCTGCCGCTGCTGCTGCCACTGCAAGGCGAACCGCGGCTGGGCGTGCTGACTGCGCTGCTGGGAGCTCCGTTCCTGGTGCGGATTGCGCGGCGCAGCGTGTGATGGAAGGAAGGCGAGGCAAATCAAAGACGATTGTCCTTTATAGCAGCACGCTTCAGGGCTGATACAGAAAAAGCAAGCAGTCCTTTCTTGAAAAAAAGGACCAAAAAACTTTTACTCCCACGCCTGCATCAAGGAGAGGACACTTGCTGCAAGCACACATGCCGGCAGAACCATGCATTGCCTTGACGCAAGCACAGGGAACAAAAGTTTTTTGCTTCGTTTTTACAAAAAAGAAGGCCTTCCTTCCTTGCGAATGTCAGCCTCACCGCGGGATATTATCAGGCGCGCCCTGCAGAACTTCAGCGAGAGCAAAGGCAAAAGTTTTTGCTACTTTGTTTAGAAAGCCGGCCTTTTTTCACGCTGCACATTTTCGCAAGGATGCCTTTAGCTGCTTTACGGTCGACAACTGAGGACGCGGTAGAACCAAGTCAAACCAAGTGACAAGGCTTTTAGGCACATCGGTGGAGGCGAGGATCCTGTTATGGCGTCAGCACAACATCACACAACGGCAAAGGAACGGGGTACTCCACTCCACTTGGCGGCGCATGGAAGCGAGCCTTTGTGTGACGCTTCACCTGGATGATCGCGCTTACAGATTTTTCAGCTGAACTCGGCGGTCACCCTGTTCTGCATCAAATAAACTTTGCTGCGGGTGTTGGCGAGCTCGTGGCGATCTGCGGTCCGAACGGTGCTGGAAAGACAACGCTGCTGAGGGGCTTAGCCGGCCTGCTGCCGGGCGGCCGAGTGGACCCGCGCCGCATCGCCTACATGGAGCAGGGTGCTCGTAGTGTATGGGGGTTGACCGTCCGCGAGGTGGCGTCACTTGGCCGCATCCCCTGGCGAGATACAGACAAAGCCGCGATCAGTCGCGCGATGCGGCTGTGCAGAGTCGAAGCGATGTCTGAACGTCGCGTGGACGAGTTGTCGGGCGGCCAGGCACGCCGGGCTATGCTGGCACGTATCTTGGCCACTGACACGCCGGTCCTGCTGCTGGACGAGCCGGTGGCGGACTTGGATCCCGGAGCTGCGCACGACGTCATGAGCCTGCTCGCCAGTCTTGCAGGTCAGAGACGCTGCGTCATAGCGGTGCTGCATGCCGTGGAGCTTGCCGCGGCTTACGCCACCCGTATGGTTGTAGTGCACGGCGGACGCATTCTGGCGGACGGTGCGCCTGAAGATGTGCTGCCGGTAGCAGCTGACAGCTTTGGCATGATCCTTGGCAAAAGCGACGCTGCACGTTTGTTAGGGCCTGTCGATGGACTCTCACATGCAGATTAAGACCAGCTAGTTCGTTCCTACGAACCTGGGTGATCCTGCAGCATCATCCGGCCAAACCGACACGCTCTTCGGATACAGGGTTGCCAACAAGGACCCGGAGCGTTTCCGGCCGGCTTATCCGTTCAACGTGGTCGGAGACGCTCTAGATGATGTTGGCAGCCCGAGACGCTGACCGTGATAGAACCGGTGAGACTGTGATCGGCAGCGAGAAAGCGAGGCCTGCTTTTTCGAAAAGCCAGCAGCAAACCCTGGTCCTACTGCTGCGAAGTTTCTGCAACACGCGCTCAAGGAAACAAAATTTTTCGGTTATTTTTTCAAAAGAAACCGCTTACCTTTACTTTCGTCGATCAACACCTCGGCTTCGCTTTCACGAGGATTGCACACACGTGTGGACCTTACCAGGGCGCTGGTAGTAAGTTTGCCAGCTCTGACGCTACCATCGATAGCTGGTAGCGTGGCTTGGGCGTCGATCCAAACTGCAACGTATCGGAACGGCTACCTACGTCTAGTCGCAGGCAGGCCATTTTGCGTTAGCTTCATAAATCACTGCGCGTCAGTTGCCTCTGACAGAGCCGTGGACAGCAATTCCATCTAGGTATGCGCGTAACACGTACGAAAAGAAGGCATTTTATACCAAAGGCCTGGATATAGATGTTTCGAAGCAAGCAAGGCCTTCTTTTTTGAAAAAAAGAAGCAAAAAACTTTTGCCTCCGCTGTCGCGGACTATCCGGAGAGCGCGCGACAGCGGAGTCAAAAGTTTTTTGGTCCTTTTTTTCAAAAAAGGACTGCTTGCTTTCTGCGAGTCAGCATCGAGGCCGGTCGGTAGTAATTCTTTAGTCTTCTTCTTTCAAAAGCGGATCTAGATCGATCCAGGAGAGGTGCCCGCCTTTTCCTGCGCCGGTGTCCATGAACGTCGCGACACCGCCGGAGTCGCCGTAAGCGACCCAGGGGCGACCGTCCCTGCTGCGCTGGTCGTGGCCGCAATAGACGGTCATTCCGGACGGGATGTGGTTCACCCATCGCAGCAGGCGTTCTGGGAAACCATCCGGCTGTGTCCGGCCAGTCGTTTCGCCGAACAGGGCGCGAGACAGCAGCGGGTCGACCGGGCCTAGCGGATCGGAGAACGGGTTGGCGAGCATGCCGGTGTGGAACGCGGCGTGCACGAAGAAGCGGTTTTCCTGGATCAGCCACGTGGGCGCGCAAGCGATTTCCTGCAGCGTGCGTTCGCGCAGGGGCGCATCGAGGGATGAGAGGGTGGCTTCGAGTTGCGGGCCGCCGCGGACGCGTTCGCCACGCAGCGCCCGGCCGAGCTTGCGGTCGTGGTTGCCGACGAGGAACAGGCCGCGGCCCTCGTCGATCAGTCGGAACATCAAGCGGAGCGCGCCGGCGCTGTCCGGACCGCTGTCGATCAGGTCGCCGAGTTGGACAACGAAACGATCAGTGTCGGCGGCGAAGGCAAAGGCGCGGGTGTCGCCGTGCACGTCGCCGACGACGCGCAGGCCGCGGTCGGCAGGGATCGGCCTGGGCAACGCTGGTGTCACGCGGCGGGCTCACGCACGGTTGCTCGGTAGGTCTCCAGCGCGCGGATGCGCCCGGCAGCCAGGTCGATGATGGGGCGTGGGTAGGTGTTGCCGAGATGGACGCCGGCTTCGGACAGCTGGGCGGGCGAGGCCGTCCATGGGGCGTGCAGAAGCTTGTTGGGCAGGCGGGCGAGTTCGGGGACGAAACGGCGGACATAGGCGCCGTCCTGGTCGAACTTCTCGCCTTGGGAGACCGGATTGAACACGCGGAAGAACGGTTGAGCGTCGATGCCGGTTCCCGCGATCCATTGCCAAGACGCAGCGTTGCTGGCGAGGTCGGCGTCCACCAGCGTGTCCCAGAACCAGGCCTCGCCCTCGCGCCAGTCGATCAGCAGGTGTTTGACCAGAAAACTGGCGGCGATCATGCGGACGCGGTTGTGCATCCAGCCGGTTTGCCAGAGCTGGCGCATGCCGGCGTCCACGATCGGGACGCCGGTCTGGCCTTGCTGCCAGGCGTGCAGGTCGGGTTCGGAGCGACGGAAGGCAAGGCGCGCGAAGGCGGGGCGCAGCGGGACGTCGGGCAGGTTAGGGTGATGCCATAGAAGGTAGGCGGAGAAGTCCCGCCAGATGAGCTCGCGGCGGTAGGTATGGTGGTCCTGGGTGTCGGTCTCGGCGCGGCTAGCATGCCAGACGGTGCGTGGGGAGAGCTCGCCGAAGTGGAGGTGGGGGGAGAGCATGGAGGAGTCGTCCTCGCCGGGGAGGTTGCGGCCTTTCGCGTAGGCGGAGACGGCGCTGGCGACAAAGGTTTTCAGGCGGGAAAGCGCCGCGGCCTCGCCGGGGCGCCAGACAGCGCGCAGG
>CAXUIR010000177.1:0-5830 GCA_964251005.1 uncultured Acetobacteraceae bacterium
CCGAGCGGGCACAGGCGCCGCGCGGCCCTAAACTGCCGGCGGCGGCGGCGGCCTGCACCCTCGCCGCCGGGCCGCCGCTGGCCGGGCTGGCCTGGCAACGCCGCCGCGCCGCCCGCGCCAGCGCCGCCCTGCTGACCAGCGTGATGGAGCACGCGCCCATCGGGCTGGGCTTCCTCGACGCCGGGCTGCGCGTGGCCCACCTCAACCAGACCCTCGCCGGGATGGGCGAGCGGGCGCTGCCGGTCGAACTCGGCCGCAGCCTGTGGGACGTGGTGCCGGACCTGCGCGCCTCGCTGGAGCCGCGGCTGCAGGCGGCGCTGCGTGCCGGCCTGCCGATCACCGGGGTGGAGGGTGCGGTGCGCGGCCGCGGTGCGGCTACCCGCCAGGAGTTCGAGTTCGGCTTCTTCCCGCTGCCGGACGACACCAAGGGTGCCTCTGCCGGCGCCGGCATGGTCGTCAACGACATCACCGTGCGCAAGCGTGCCGAACGCCGGCTGCGCGAGAGCGAGGAACGCTACCGCGCGCTGATCAGCACCAGTGCGGCGATGGTGTGGACCACCACGCCGGAGGGCGCCTTTACCGGCCGGCAGAGCAGTTGGACCACCTTCACCGGCCAGACCCACGAGGAGAGCAGCGGTTTCGGCTGGCTCGACGCGATCCATTCCGAGGACCGTGCCGAGGCGGAATCGTGCTGGCGCCACACCGTGTCGACCAACGGGCTGTGCGCGGCGGACTACCGCGTGCGCCGCGCCGCCGGCGAGTGGCGCATCCTGACCGCGCGCGCGGGGCCGATCATGGACGACGACGTGGTGCGCGAGTGGGTGGGCATGCACACCGACATCACCGAGCGGCGCCGCGCCGAGGAGGAGCTGAACGCTGCGAAGGAGAACGCCGAGGCTGCCAACCGCGCCAAAAGCCAGTTCCTCGCCAACATGAGCCACGAGCTGCGCACGCCGCTCTCGGCGGTGATCGGCTACGCCGAGATGATCGAGGAGGACCTGACAGATTCCGGCGATGCGGCGTTGCTGGGCGACGTGGGCAAGATCAAGTTCAACGCGCGCCACCTGCTCGGCCTGATCAACGACGTGCTCGACCTGTCCAAGATCGAAGCCGACCGGATGACCACGTTCGCGGAGACGTTCGAGACCGGCCAGCTGCTGGCCGACGTGGCGTCTACCGCACAGGCGCTGGTCCGACAGAAGGAGAACACGCTGGTGGTCGACGTCGCCCGCGACGTCGGCGTCATGCACACCGACCAGGTCAAGCTGCGGCAGTGCCTGTTCAACCTGGTGAGCAACGCGGCCAAGTTCACCACGGGCGGCACGATCACGCTGCGCGCGGTGCGCGACGGCACGTGCGTGGTGTTCGACGTGAGCGACACCGGCATCGGCATGACGCAGGAGCAGCTCGACCGGCTGTTCGAGCGTTTCAGTCAGGCCGACGCGTCCACCACCCGGCGGTTCGGTGGCACCGGGCTGGGCCTGGCGATCACCCGCGCGTTCTGCCGCCTGCTGGGCGGCGAGGTGACCGTGCGCAGCACCTACGGCGAGGGCTCCACCTTCAGCATGCGCGTGCCGGCCGAGCTGGCCGCCGAGGTGCAGGAGGCGGCCGAAGAGCACGCGGCCCACCCCAACGCCGACCGGACGCTGGTGCTGGTGGTCGACGACGACGGCGCGCAACGCGACCTGCTGACGCGTTTTCTCGAACGTGAGGGCTTTTCGGTGCGCGCCGCGGCGGACGGCAAGTCCGGCCTGGAGCTGGCCCGCGAGCTGAAGCCGCGCGCGATCCTGCTCGACGTGATGATGCCGTCGATGGACGGCTGGTCCGTGCTGAGCACCCTCAAGGCGGACGCGGATCTCGCGAAGATCCCTGTGGTGATGGTCACCTTTGTCAACGAGCCCGGCCTGGGCGCCTCGCTGGGGGCGGCCGACATGGTGCCTAAGCCGGTGGAGTGGGACCGGCTGCGCTCGGTGATGGAGCGGTTCCGCGGCGATGCCGGCGACATCCTGGTGGTCGACGACGACCCCGACGCCCGCCACCGCCTGCGCACCGTGCTGGAGCGCGACGGCTGGACCGTGACGGAAGCCGAAAACGGGCAGGACGCGCTGGCACAGGTGGGTCGCGCGCCGCCGCAACTGATCTTGCTGGACCTGACGATGCCGCTGATGGACGGCTTCGCGTTCCTGCACGAGCTGCGGCAGCGGCCAGGCTGCGAGAACATACCGGTGGTGGTGCTGACGGCGCGCGACCTGGACGCCGCCGACCGTAAGCGCCTGCAGGGGGCCGACCGGGTGCTCAGCAAGGGCGAGACCAACCTTCGCCAACTCGCCGGCGAATTACGCTCGCTCACTCCGCAGGCCGAGACGGAACCGGCCGGCCGGCGTGCAACGACACCTCAAGGATAGTCCGATGCGGTTGCTTCTCGTGGAAGATCATGAAGAGATCTGGGACTTCCTCTCCAGGCGGCTGCAGCGGCGTGGCTTCGAGGTGAGTGTGGCCACCGACGGCCAATCCGGCGTGGACCAGGCGCGCGCGCTGCTCCCCGGCGTGATGCTGCTGGACATGAACCTGCCGGTGATGGACGGCTGGTCGGTGGCGCGCCTTCTGAAGGCGGACCCGGCAACCGCGCACATCGCGATCATCGCGCTGACGGCGCATGCGATGTCGGGCGACAGGGAAAAGGCGCTGGCGGCGGGGTGCGACGACTATCACGCCAAGCCGATCGATTTTTCGGCGTTGCTGGCGCAGATCGAGGCGCTGGCGCAGAATGTGGGAAGCTGAGAGGCCAGGCAAGCGGTTCTTTTTTGAAAAAAAGAACCAAAAAACTTTGACTCCGCTGTCGCGCGCTCGCCCGGTGAGTACGCGAGGGCTGAGGCGAAGACGTTTTTACGTTTGGGGTCCATTTGAAAAGGTGGCTGGAGGCAGCTGGTATTGTTTTGCGCGCATCTGAGCGGATCGCCCGGCGGCGATGTGTCCGAGCCGCCGAGGCGATCCTCGCGTGGCCATAAGCGCCGGAGCGTTCGTGCGGAGCGCGCTGTCGCGTGATACCAACCGTCTCAGGTTTTAGCCGGTGACAGGCGACGCAAAAAACTTTCGTTCCCTTGGGCGCGCGTTGCAAAAACCTCCGCGACAGCAGGGATAAAAGTTTTTTGCTGCTTTTTTTCAAAAAAGCAGGCCTTGCTTTCTTCCTGCGCGTTGCAACGGACCCGCCGTCAGACGGCCCTGGCAGACACCGCGTTCTTTTTCCGCAAAACAAGGCATCGCCTCCTTCCTTGACGACAGACTCGACCAACGCCCTGCTCGCGTTCGCCGCCGCCCTGCATCCCGGCGCTCCGCCGGCCGAGCGGCACGAGGTGTTCGACGGCGCCGACGTCGGCACGCAGCAGTTGTGCCTGGCCGGCGCCACGCTGGCCAAGGCGAGCCTGCGCCACGCGAACCTGTCCGGCGCGGACCTGGCGCAAGCCGACCTGACCGACGCCTCGTGCGGCGGCGCCATTCTGGATGGTGCGAGGCTGGAACAGGCGGTGTTCCGCAATGCCGATCTTGCCGGCGCCAGCCTGCGTGGCGCGGATGCCGGCCAGGCCTGCTTCGCCGGGGCGCTGCTGGAGGACGTGTCGCTGGCCGGCGCACGCTTGCGGTTCGTCGACTTCACCGACGCGGTCATGGACGGGGCGGATCTGTCCGACGCCGATCTGTGGGGCGCGCGGATGGGCGGTGTGGTGGCCCATCGCGCCAACTTCAGGTCGGTGAAGCTCGACGAGGTGCAGCTGCCGGGCGCCGACCTCACCGGCGCTAACCTGTCCGGCGCCACGCTGCGGCGGGCCAACCTGGCCGGCACGTGCCTGCACGGCGCGGACCTGCGCCACACCGTGCTGGTGGGCGCGAACCTGGCGGGTGCCGATTTGTCGCAGGCGATCCTGCCGCACGTGGTGCTGACGGGGTGCGACCTGCGTCACGCGCGTTTCGCCGGCGCCTGGATGGAACGCACCCGCATGCGGGCGCACCAGCTTGGCGGCGCGATCGGCGAGGACAAGGCCGGCGAACACGACGCGGCGATCGAAGGCTACATCGTGCTGGAACAGAACTTTCGCACCCTCGGCAACGCGGCCGATGCCAGCTGGGCATTCCGGCGTCGCCGGCGCATGGGCAAGCGCCTGCACCGCGCGCGCGCGCTGACGGCGTGTCGGTCCGGCGAGCTTGCCGCCGGGTTCTACGCCGGCCTGCACTGGCTCAGCGACATATCCGCGGAGTTGCTGTGCGACTACGGCGAGAGCCTGACGCGCATATTGCGCGCGCTGGCGGTGGTGCTGCTGGGCTGCGCGGCGCTGTACTGGTGGACCGGCAGCCTGGAGCCGCGCGAGGCCGGGACGCACGGCCATTTCGGCTGGATCGACTACCTGCTGTTCAGCCTGGATTCGATGACGTCGGTGGGCACCGGCGAGGTAGCGCTGAAGCCGGCGGGAGAGCTGGGCGTGCTGGTCTCCAGCCTGCAGACGGTGGTGGGCACCGTGCTGCTGGGGTTGTTCGGGTTCGTGCTGGGCGTGCGGATGCGGAACTGACGGGGAGGCAAGGTTAAGGCAAGCGCTTCTTTTTCGAGAAAAAGAAGCAAAAAGCTTTTGCCTCGGCTGTCGCGGACGGCTGAAGCATCGCGCAACGTCTTTTCGCGGGGTCGGCCGTTGATGATGGCGTGATTTCTTATTCAGACGGTGACTTGCGGACGCAATGCCAACCCGCGTTGAACCGTCACACATAGAAAGCAAGCAGTCCTTTTTTGAAAAAAGGACCAAAAAACTTTTGCTTCTCTCGCATTTGCGGCGTCCGAGTGTTTCCGGATGTATAGAAGCGGCTGAGCCTGCGCAAGGACCAAAAGTTTTTTGGTTCTTTTTTAAAAAAAGAACTGCTTTCTTGCTTACGACCGGTCCGACGTACCAAGCATAACCTCGAGCATCTGCTCCGTCCGTGTCAGGAAGTTGCGTGTCACGGTGTAATGCTCGGTCTCCCGGTAGGCGGTCAGCTCGGGCGGTCCGTCGGCGAACAGGTAGATCGACGCGGCCGGATACGCCATCAGGATTGGCGAGTGCGTGGCAATGATGAGTTGGCATCCATCTTCCACCAGCTCGTGCATGCGGGAGAGGAAAGACAGCTGGCGGCTGGGTGAGAGTGCTGCTTCCGGTTCGTCCAGCAAATACAGGCCGTTGCCGCGCAGGCGGTTCGCGAACAGGGCGAAGAACGACTCGCCGTGTGATTGTTCGTGCAGCGACTTGCCGCCGTACGAACCGATGATCGGCGGCCCAAGACTTGGTTCGCGGTCGAGCGCCTCGATCTCGGTGGCCACGTTGAAGTAGCTTTCCGCGCGCAGGAAGAAGCTGTCGCGCACGCGGCGGGCGCTGCGCGCGAGGCGATGGTGTTTGCTCAGTCCGGAATGCGACGCGCGGGTGGAGAAGCGAAAATTGCGGCTGCCACCTTCGGGGTTCAGCCCGCAGGCAACCGCGATGGCTTCGAGCACGGTGGACTTGCCTGCCCCGTTCTCGCCGACGAAGAAGGTGACCGGTTGCTCGAAACGTATCTCGTCCAGGGCGGCGATCGCCGGGATGGTGAACGGGAAGGCGTCGAACGAGGGCACGGTCTCGCGCAGGAGGCTGACCTGAACGAGGAAGTTGCGCGCGTCCCAGACTGGCATGGGTTGGTTCCTGCGGCGGTAGCAAGCAAGCAAGCGGTTCTTTTTTAGAAAAAAAGAACCAAAAAAATTTTGCCCCCTGAGTACACGCCGCGGGGGACTCCGCGACAGCCGGACCAAAAGTTTTTTGCTGCTTTTTTTCAAAAAAGCAGG
>CAXUIR010000178.1:0-837 GCA_964251005.1 uncultured Acetobacteraceae bacterium
GGCCTGCGCCGAACGCCTGCTGGCGCAGCGGCCGCGCATCTACCCGCAATTCGCCACCCACAACGCGTTGACCGTGGCCAGCGTGCTGGAGCGCGCCGGGAACACCGAGGGCTACGAGTTCCAGCGCCTGCACGGCATGGGCGACGCGCTGTACGGCGCGCTGCTGGAGGCGCACCCGGGTGCGGCCGTGCGCACCTACGCGCCGGTGGGCGTGCACCGCGACCTGCTCGCCTACCTCGTGCGACGGCTGCTGGAGAACGGCGCCAACTCGTCCTTCGTCTCGGTGGCGGCGGACTCGGCCACGCCGGTGAGCGCGCTGCTGCGCCGGCCTGCGGCCATCGTCGGGGCGGCGTCACGGGCGCGCAACGCGTCGCTGCCGCTGTCGGCGGAGCTTTACGGGCCGGAGCGGCGGAACTCGGCGGGCGTGGAGTTTGGTGACGCGGCGTCGCTGGCCGGCTTGGTGGCAGAGGTGGAGCAAAGCGCGGGTGGTGGCGCGTATGCGGAGCCGCCCCAGGCAGCCTCCATCGTGGACGGGCAGGTCCAGCCCGGCGTGGCACGCGACGTGGTCTCTCCCACCGACGGCGCGCGCGTGGTGGGCCGGGTGACCGAGGCCTCGCCCGAGGTGGCGGACGCGGCAATAGCGGCGGCGCTGGCCGGGTTCCGCGCGTGGTCGCAGACGCCGGCCGACACCCGTGCGGCGGCGCTCGAGCGGGCGGCAGACCTGCTGGAGGCACAGCGCGGCCGATTGCTGGCGCTGCTGGCTGACGAGGGCGGCCGGACGCTGGACGACGGCGTTGCCGAACTGCGCGAGGCGGTGGACTTCCTGCGCTACTACGC
>CAXUIR010000178.1:847-5797 GCA_964251005.1 uncultured Acetobacteraceae bacterium
CGCCGGAAACGCCGTGCTCGCCAAGCCGGCCGAGCAGACGCCGCTGGTGGCGGCACTCGCGGTGTCGTTGTTGCACGAGGCCGGGGTGCCGGCGTCCGCGTTGCACCTCGTCATCGGCGGCGGCGACGTCGGCGCGCGCCTGGTTGGCCACAAGCGCGTGGCCGGCGTGGCGTTCACCGGCTCCACACCGGTCGCATGGGCGATCAACCGTGCGCTGGCGGCCAAGGACGGGCCGATCGTGCCGCTGATCGCCGAGACCGGTGGCATCAATGCCATGATCGTGGACGCCACCGCCCTGCCGGAACAGGTGGTGGACGACGCGGTAACCAGCGCCTTTCGCAGCGCCGGCCAGCGCTGCTCGGCGCTGCGGCTGCTGTGCGTGCAGGAGGACGTGGCGGACAGGGTGTTCGCGATGCTCGCCGGTGCCGCGCGCGAGCTGAAACTGGGCGACCCGCGCGACCCCGCCACGCATGTGGGCCCCGTGGTGGCCGCCGAGGCACAGGCGCGGCTGCGGGAGTACATAGTGCACATGAAGGCAACGGCGCGCGTGCACTACGCCGTCGTTGCACCGGCACGGGGGTTCTTCATAGCACCGCACATCTTCGAGCTGGAGCGGCCGCGCGACCTGGCGACCGAGATATTCGGCCCGGTGCTGCACGTGGTACGCTACCGCGCGGCCGAGCTGGACGCGCTGCTGGACGCGATCGAGGCCACCGGCTACGGCCTGACTCTGGGCATCCACACGCGCATCGACGCGGCCGCCGAGCGCATCGCGGCGCGGCTGTCCACCGGCAACGTCTACGTCAACCGAAACATGATCGGCGCGGTGGTGGGCACCCAGCCGTTCGGCGGGTCCGGGCTGTCGGGCACCGGGCCCAAGGCGGGCGGGCCGGACTACCTGCGGAGGTTCGGCATCGAGCAGACGGTTTCGGTGAACACGGCGGCGGCCGGCGGCAACGCGGCGCTGCTGACGGCGGAGGAGTAGCACGATGCTTGAGGCACCCGAGGTCGAGCCGCACATGCATCACAAGACCGGGCACAGCCTGGCCGACAAGATACTGGGGGTGACGGCGATTTTCCTCTCCGGTGTCTCCGTCTTCATCGCCGTGCACCACGGCCAGACAATGGAGCGCCTGGTGGAAGCCAACTCCTGGCCGAACATCAGCTACAGCACCGGCAACACCAACGATGCCGGCACGCGCGACGACATCACGCTCACGTTGAAGAACACGGGCGTGGGGCCGGCCCGCATCGACAGTTTCGAGCTGTTCTACAAGGGCGCCGCGATGAGCGGACCCCTCGCGTTGATGCATGCATGCTGTGCAAAGGACCACATGTCGTTCAGCGTCAACACTGTCACCGACGAGGTCATGCCGGCCCGCGACTCAGTCAGCTTCCTGACGCTTGCCAAGGACGCGAACCGGCCCGAAACATGGAACGCGCTGAACACGGAGCGCGCAGCGATCGAAGTGCGCGTGTGCTACTGCTCGGTGTTTGACGAATGCTGGGCCCGGGACACGCGTAAGCGAAGGCCTGAGCAGGTGGCGGAATGCAAGCCATCGCAAGCGGTTAGTTACGACTATCAGATGAGCCCCTCGAAGTAAGGAGGCAGTTCTTTTTTGAAAAAAAGAACCGAAAAACTTTTGTCTCTTGCGCACCCGTCTGTTGAACGGTCCGCGACAGCCGTAGCAAAAGCGTTTTGCTTCTTTTTCTCGAAAAAGAAGTGCTTGTTTCCTTGAGTTCGCTGTTCGATCTGACCCGCGGCCAATCCCGCCTGCTGATCTCCGTCCCCCACGCCGGCACCCAGCTGCCGCCGGATATCGCCGCCCACCTCAACCCCCTAGGCCGCGCCATGGTCGACACCGACTGGTACGTCGACCGCCTCTACGACTTCGCCGCAGCGGCCGGCGCCACCATGCTGGTCGCCACCCACGCGCGCACCGTGGTCGACCTCAACCGCTCACCAGGCGGCGGCGCGCTCTATCCCGGCCAGGCGGAGACCACAGTGTGCCCAACGGAGAGCTTCGCCGGCGCGCCGCTGTACGAGACGCCGCCCACCCAGGACGAGGTGGCCGCCAGGGTAGAACGCTACTGGCGGCCCTACCACGACGCGCTCGCCGCCGAGCTCGACCGCCTGCGCGCGCTGCACGGGACGGTGCACCTGCTGGACGCCCACTCCATCCGCAGCGCCATCCCCCGCCTGTTCGAGGGCACCCTGCCCGGGCTGAACTACGGCACCAACTCCGGCCGCTCGGCCGACCCTGGCCTGGTCTCGCGTGCCATGGCAGCAACGGCCGGCTCGGGCTTCAGCCAGGTGCTGGACGGCCGATTCGTCGGCGGCTTCATCACCCGCCATTACGGGGCGCCGGCCGGCGGTGTCCACGCCGTCCAGCTTGAGCTTGCACAGACCACCTACATGGACGAAGACCCGCCTGGCGCGTTCGACCTGGCCCGGGCCGCAGCCTTGCAGGCGGCGCTTCGGCGCCTGGTGAGTGTTCTGTCGGACGCATAGCTGTTGCGAATCGCACACGGCATCGGGAACGATCCATGCCTGTCGCGCTTTGGCCGATCGTTAACCGGCGCGCGTCGCCGGCACCAACCTGTAGGACATGATCATCATGAAGAGCTTCAAACGCTGGGGGGCGATCTCCACCATCCTGAGCGGCGTGCTGCTGGCATCCCCCATTCTGACCGCCACCCCCGCCTTTGCCGGCCCGGACCAGCAGGCGAGCGTCGACCACGCGCTTGGCACGCTGCAGGACCTGCGTCGCGACAAGGAGTTCGGCAACGCCCGCCAGCTGATGCAGACCGCGCGCGCCGTGATGATTGCACCGCGCATCTTCAAAGCCGGCTTCTTCTTCGGCGGCGAGGGCGGTACCGCCCTGCTGATGGTGCGCGGCGCGCACGGCTGGAGCGACCCGGCGTTCTACACCATCGCCTCGGGCAGCTTCGGCCTGCAGATCGGCGCGCAGGAGAGCGAGCTGATCCTGATCATCCGCTCGGACCGCGCGCTGCGGGCGGTGATGAGCAACCACTTCAAGTTCGGCGCCAACGCCGGCATCGCGGTGGCAACGCTCGGCTCGCAGGTCTCGGGTGCCACGACAACCAACGTGGGCGCCGACATCATCACCTGGGCGTCGTCGTCCGGCGCCTATGCCGGCCTGTCGATAGAGGGCTCGGCGCTGGAGCCGCAACACGATGCCGACACCAATTACTACGGGCGCCCGGTGAGCACGGCGGACATCGTGCTGCGGCGCGGCGTTCATAACCCGGCGGCCAGCCCGCTGGTGCGGCTGTTGGGCCAGCTTGGCTGAGTGATCGCTGCTTCAAAAGAAGCAGCGGCCCGTTCCACTCAAGTTCCTGGACGGCTGGCGTGCAGGCAACTGGAGAGGTTGCCGCACGTTGGCGACGGGTGCGCCAAAGAAGCGCTCGCTAGACCAGAGGATGCCACTACATGCCGAAGACCGAGCACCACGAAGCAGCCGACCACCACGAAAAAGCGGCAAAGTCGCACCGCACCGCGGCCGAACACCACGAGAAGGGCGACCACGCCAAGGGCCACGAGCACGCGACCGAGGCTCACGGCCACTCCGCCAAGAGCCACGAGGCCAGCACCAAGGCCCACGGCAAGAGCAAGGAACACGCGAAGAGCTGATTGCTCCGCGCGTTGCGTAGATGGGGCGCCGGGAGACATCCCGGCGCCCTTTTTGTTGAGCGGCCGGGCCGTGTCGTGATCGTTTCTAAGGTTGGTCTAGCGATGCAGGTTCGCGTTGAGGCTGACGTTCTTAAGGCAAGGAAGGCCTTCTTTTTTGAAAAAAAGAAGCAAAAAACTTTTGCTTCTGCGCCTGCACCACGGTGAGGCCTGATTTTGCCGGCCTGTGTGCTTGCATTGAAGTACCCTCCTTGATTCAGGCTCGGGAATAAGAGTTGTTTTACTTCTTTCAGTTGAGCACCGGTCACTCAAGTCGATCGACTCGGGCGTCATTCTGATGATTTCCGCGCTCCTTACGGGTTTCCGAGTCGCGGCAGCACTGGCAGTCAGTTAAAAAAGGACTGTTCCCCTTTTCCATGTATCAGCCTCAAAGCGATGGCATGAGACAGCCGGCAGTTATTTCCCAGGCACCGGAAAGAGCCGCCTCGGCGGCGCCATCGATCCGAGCCGTCGAAACGATCCTCTTGTGGCCATTTGCGCTGAACCGTCTCGCGAGGCTCGCTTCTACGTGACGTGCACACCACGCTGGCCACGTAGCGCGTGAAGCGCGCTACTTGCACGACATGCGAATAGCACGCTGTCACATGATTAAACCGCGACAGATAGCCGCCAAGGGCGGCTGTTCAGACGTACACTCAGCGGCAGCGGTAAGGGTGGTAGTAGCACCAGCCCGGACCACGCGGCGCCTCCACCACGCAGCCGGCGAGCGGGATTGACAGGGCGAGCAGGGTGATTGTCGCGATGACTCTGATCATGTGGGTCTCCGATGTGCGAGGATGACGACCGCCGTCTTAGCCTGCCAACGTGCCGCCTGACTCGTCGGTTGCTGTAACGTGTTGCAACCGGTGTGGGCTTTGGACGATGGCGGAGGCGTCAGGCCCGCAACCAGGGTGCCCGGCGGGCAAACCTCCTCGGCCCGGCCGGCAGGCCTTGCGGTTGCCCGTGGCGCGCTCGCGTGTTTTTGGCTGGTGCCGGCGCGGTTGTAGTGCCAAGATTTTGTTCTGACCATGCTGTCCGGGACGCACTCGCATGTCGCCTGCCACGCAGATAATCCTCAGCGGCACCCTCACCTTCGGCGTGCCCTTGGCCTTGGCGGTGCGGGACCTGATTGTGACGCGCCGCTCGTCCGGCGGCGGCGGCGGCTGGGGCGGCGAGCCGCCCGGCCCGGGGGTGGCGGGGCCGGCGCGCGGGGGTGGGGGGGGGGGGGGCCGGGCGCGGGCGGACTGCCGGGTCGCCGC
>CAXUIR010000179.1:0-5751 GCA_964251005.1 uncultured Acetobacteraceae bacterium
GCCTCGAGGACATCCGGGCCTTCGTGGCGGAGGGGCGCCGCAAGGCCGGCAGCGACGAGGTTGTGTGTCGTCCCGAGATCCTCGGCGACGACCTCGAACTATCGCTCTACACGGCGGACGGGCAGTTCCTGGACAGCCTGACGATGCCGGCCAGCACGCTTCCGGCCAGGGCCGAGCAGATGCCGCCGTTGATTGGGGCTTTCGTGCGACTGGTGTAAGGAAGCAAGGCCTTCTTTTCTGAAGAAAAGAAGCAAAAGACTTTTGACTCCGCTGTCGCGCGCTCGCGGGAGAGTCCCCGACAGGGAGCAAAAGTTTTTTGGTTCTTTTTTTCAAAAAAGAACTGCTTGCTTGCCTTACCGCTCCGCCGGCGCCCGACGCGTCCAGCAATCCCCTGGCCGCATGGCGAGGAAGCGGTCGCCCGGCACCCCCGCCTGCTCGAGCGCGCGCCGCAGGTCCTGCGGTGGGGCGAATTGCGGCTCGTCGGACAGCGCGAACGTTCCCCAGTGCACGCCGAGCGCCTGTGCGGCGCCGCAATCCTGCATGATCTGCACCGCCTCCGCCGGGTTGACGTGCTGGTTCTTGAGGAACCACCGCGGGGTGTAGGCGCCGATCGGCAGGACGGCGAGGTCGGGCGGCCCGTGCCGCGCGCGGACGTCGCGGAAGATCGATCCGTCGCCGTAGCCGGTGTCGCCGGCCAGGTAGATGCGGGCGGCCTGCGTCCTGACGAAGAACCCGCCCCACAGCGCCATCCGGCGGTCGGACAGGCTGCGGCTCGACCAGTGGTAGGCGGGGTGCAGCCAGACCTCCAGGCCGGGAAGCACTTCGGCGCGCTGGTACCAGTCCAGCGTGCGCACCTGTATGTCGGGGTCGGTCCGCGCGACCACGCGATCGTTGCCGAGCGGTGCGACGATTTGCGGCCGCCCTGCGCGCCACAGGCGCCCAAGCGTCTGGAGGTCGAGGTGGTCGTAATGGTTGTGCGTCAGCAGAACCAGGTCGACCGGCGGCAGCGCGTCAAAGGCGATCCCGGGCGCGTTGTAGCGCCGCGGTCCCGCCCAGCGCAGCGGGCTGGCCCGCGCCGACCAGACGGGGTCTATCAGGATGTTGCGGCCGTCCACCTGGAGCAGGAGGCTGGCGTGCCCGATCAGCGTGGCACTCAGGTCGGCGACCCTGGCCGCCGGCACGGTTTGCCGGGTGGGGGTTGCCGTCCAGCGTGCCCGACGCCCGCCCAGCCGCCAGCGGAGCAGGTCGAACAGGCTGCGATCCACGTCCGGGAGACCGGGGTTGAAAAACCGGTCGCCGTCGTAGTGGTCGGAGGGCGGACCCTGGTAGTAGCGGTTGCGGCTCATGCGGCCTGTCTACACCCGCATGAGGCAGGATCCCGCGTCCGGGCGCAGTGTTTCTCACCCGGAGCGACGCGCTCCGGTCATACCGGCGCGCTTTAAGGGTGACACTTAGAAAGCAAGCCCACATGCTGGCAGAACCAAGCCTGACCTTGACGCAGGCGTCGGAGTAAAAGTTTTTTGCTTCTTTTTTTTCAAAAAAGAAGGCCTTCCTTGCCTTGCAAACGTCAGCGCGCAACGCCGGCTGATATCACACCCGCATGAGCCAGAAGCCCACTTCCGGGCGTAGTGCTTTTCGAGCCCAAGCGGCGTGCGCGCCCGACGGGTTTCGGCCTCAACGCACGACATAGTACGTCAACCCCCGCGCGAGCCAGCATCCCACGGTCGCGGTCTCGATCCTGCCCGTGCCGTCGCGTTGGAAACGCAGCGTCCAGTCGCCCGGCGGGGTGTGGTCGAGCGCACGTGGGCAGGGCAGCGTCCACACGTCTCCGCCAACCGGCTCCAGCTTCTCCATACGGCCCTGGCCGAGATGGCCGGCGAACGCGCCGTAAAGCGAGCCGCCGGCATCCACCACGTCCAGTTCCGCGCCGTACTCCGCGCAGGTGTAGTGGCCGGCAACATCCAAGGCTGGAACGCCGCCGACGGGCTGGAGGACGGAGGTGTGGTTCTCGGCGGTGCGTTGCATGCGCAGGCCGTCCTCGGCCGGCAGCAATCGTGTCACGCCGTTGCCGGCTGTGCCGTCTTCCGACAGGTCGAGGGTCTCGGCGGAGTGGCCGTAGCGCAGGCGGATGCCGCCACCGGCCACTGCCTCGAGGCGCGCGGCCAACGCGGTTTCCGGCTCCAGGTAGCTTCCGAGCCAGCCAGGCACGCCGGACGGCGCCGGTGGCAGGCGGTCTTCGTCCAGGACGGCCGCCAGCAGGTCGACCGCGGCCGCGTGCGCGTCGGAGAGGTGGTTGAACATGACGACCACCGAGACCCGCTCGCCGGGCACGTACATCCGGTGGCTGCGCCAGCCGCGCAGGGCGCCGCCGTGGCCGCTCACCTGCCGTCCCAGCTCCGTCCTGCGGCCCAGGCCGAACCCGTAGGCGGCCGGGTTGCCGTCCGCGAAGGTGACCGGTGCGGACAGGCGGCGATACAGCGAGGCTGCATCGTCGCGGGTCGCGTCGACGTGGCGCTCCCACGCGATCATGTCGTCGAGCGTGGCGACTAGGCCCGCGTCGCCGGTCCACAGGATGCGGTCTCCGCGGCGCGGAACCCGGCCTGCCTGGTGCCCTCGTAGCCCTCGGTGCCGTCGGGCATGGCGCGTGTGTCGGCGACCAGCATGGCAGCGTCCATGCCGGCCCGGTCGAAGATGCGCGTGCGCAGCAGCTCGCCGAAGCTGCGGCCGGTGCGCTGCTGCAGCGCGTCGGACAGGATGCGGAAGTTCTGGTTGCAGTAGGAGTACCGGGTGCCCGGCGCGAACTGCAGCGTCTGCGTGGCACCGATCAGCCTCTCCGCCTCGGCGTCACCGAACGAAGATTCGACCGGTGCGCCCTGCAGCATGGCCACCGCCCAGTAGTCACGCAGGCCCGACTGGTTGTGGCAGAGCTGCAGCGCCGAGGGTGCCGCGTGGCGGAGCAAGGGCAGGCGGTTGCGGATTCCGACGTCCAGCTCGGAAGGGTCGGGAAACGCATCGAGCACGAGGCCGCAGGTGAACTGCTTGGTGATCGAGCACATGCGGAACAGCGTGCGCGGCGTGAACGGGATGCGGCGTTCCGCGTTGGCCCAGCCCCAGGCGTGCCGCACGTGGATTTCGCCGTCCTTGAGGATGGCGCAGGCGCCGCCGGGGCCTGGGTAGCGCGTGGGTAGGTGCTCGATCAGGCGTTCTAGACGCTTGGAAGTCGATTGGGTCATCGGCCATCCGTGAGGGGGGAGCGAAAGCAAGCAAGGCCTTCTTTTTTGAAAAAAGAAGCAAAAAACTTTTGTTCCCTCGGATGTTCAGCGCGCGGGTTTTTCCGGATGCGCCCGGACGCGGCAAATGCGGGGGGAACAAAAGTTTTTTGGTCCTGTTTTTCAAAAAAGGACTGCTTGCTTGCTCCATCCCCACGAAGTGACGTCCCCGCTCTCGGAGCGTCGGCCGAAAGCCGGCGTTGATCCCACGGACGGCCAAAAGGAACACCCATGAGCATCATGTCGTCGCTTGGTCTCGGATCGGGCAAGAAGGTTCGCTACGCCGTGGTGGGCGTGGGCGACATCGCACAGGAGGCCATGCTCCCCGGCATCGCCCACACCGGCAACTCCGAGCTGGTGGCGCTGGTGACCGGCGACAGCGAAAAGGCGCGCCAGGTCGGCGCGCAGTACGGCATCAAGCTGACCTGGTCCTACGAGGGTTTCGAGGAGATGCTGCGCTCGGGCGAGGTCGACGCGATCTACCTGGCGACGCCCAACTGGCGCCACGCCGAATTCGCGGTGCCTGCACTGCGGGCCGGCATCCACGTGCTGGTCGAGAAGCCGCTCGAGGTGACGACGGCCAAGTGCCGGGAGATCATCGAGGCGCAGCGCGCGTCCGGCGCCAAGCTGATGGTGGCCTACCGGCTGCACTTCGAGCCGGCGACCCTGGCGGCGATCGACAGCGTGCGGTCGGGCGAGCTTGGAGAAGTCATGGTGTTCACCTCGACTTTCGGCCAGATGGTCTCGCCGGAGAACCACCGCGCGACGAGCGGCGAGCTAGCCGGACCGGTGTTCGACATGGGTCCGTATCCCGTCAACGCCGCGCGCTACATCTTCGAGGCGGAGCCTACCGAGGTGGTGTCGGCCGTCGGTACGCGGCATCCGGAGTCTGGCTTCGACAGCGACATCTACGACACCGTCGCAGTGACCCTGCGGTTTCCGGGCGAACGCCTGGCGCAGTTCGTCGTGTCCTACTTCGTCAACGCTTTGAACACCTACGTCGTGGCGGGCACCAAGGGCAGCCTGGAGGTCAATCCGGCCTACATGTATGGCATGTCGCTCGAACACGCCAAGACGATAGGTGAAGACAAAAGCCACAAAGCGTTCAAGAATACCGACCATTTCGGCGGCCAGATGAAATACTTCTCTGACTGCATCCTCAACAACCGTGACGTCGAGCCCGACGGCGAGGAGGGCTATGCGGACGTGCGCGTTCTGGAGGGAATACTACGAGCGCTGAAAACCGGACAGAAGCAGACGCTCGAGCCGTTTGAAAGGACGAAGCGTATTGACACCGGCGTGCAGCTTCAGGAGCTGTCGCCACGTAAGTCGCCCGAGTTGGTGCGCGCTTCCAATCCTGGCCGGGATAAGGACAAAGTTCCGGTCAACTGACAGAAGCCGGCGTTGAGGGTGAAATCGGCAAAGGCAAAGAAGGCCTTCTTTTTTGAAAAAAAGAAGCAAAAAACTTTTGCTCCTGCGCCTGCAGCACGGCTCCGCCTGATTCTGCCAGTTGTGCGCTTGCATGAGGATCTTCTCACTGATGCAGTCGCGGGGATAAAAGTTTTTTGGTCCTTTTTTTCAAAAAAGGACTGCTTGCTTTCTATTATCAGCAACAAAAATACTGCATGGCGCCAGGCAAGCCGCGTGGCGCTTGCCAGCCCTCCACATCAGTCGAACAGCGAGCTCACCGAACTCTCGTCCGAAATCCGCTGCATCGCGTCGGCCATCAGCGGCGCGATCGTCGCCTGGCGTAGGTTGGGCGACTGCCGCACCGCGTCGGTCGCCAGGATGCTGTCTGTGATCGTCATCATCTCGATCGGGCTCGCCGCGATACGCGCCACCGCACCGCCCGACAGCACGCCGTGCGTCACGTAGACGCTCACCGACTTCGCACCATCCTTGATCAGCGCGTCGGCCGCGTTGCACAGCGTGCCGCCTGAATCGCAGATGTCGTCGAGCAGGATGCAGTCGCGGTCGGCCACGTCGCCGATCACGTTCATCACCTCGGAGATGCCGGCGCGCTCGCGGCGCTTGTCGATGATGGCCAGGTCGCAATTCAGCCGTGTCGCCAGCGCGCGCGCGCGCACCACGCCGCCCACGTCCGGCGAGACGATCATGATGTCGCGCCCGTCGTAACGCGCGCGGATGTCGGCCATGAACAGCGGGGCGGCGAACAGGTTGTCGAGCGGGATGTCGAAGAAGCCCTGTATCTGGCCGGCGTGCAGGTCCAGCGTCAGCACGCGGTTGGCACCCGCCTCGGTGATCAGATTGGCCACCAGCTTGGCGCTGATCGGCGTGCGCGGCGCGGATTTGCGGTCCTGCCGCGCGTAGCCGAAATACGGCACCACGGCGGTGACGCGGCGCGCGGAGGCCCGGCGCAGCGCATCCAGCGTGATCAGCAGCTCCATCAGATTGTCGTTGGCGGGGTAGGAGGTCGACTGGATCACGAACACGTCCTCACCGCGGATGTTCTCGTGGATCT
>CAXUIR010000180.1:0-5731 GCA_964251005.1 uncultured Acetobacteraceae bacterium
GGTCCTTTTTTTCAAAAAAGGACTGCTTGCTTTCTGTGAGTCAGCATCCAGGCCGGTTGGTATTAGGAAGAAGAAAGCTGTTCTTTTTAAGAAAAAGAACCAAGAAACTTTTGTCTTCTTGCGGCTCGTCTGTGGCGACTTCACGACGGCTTTTTGCTTCTTCTCGAAAAAGCTGGCCTTGCTTGCTTACCGCTGCGCCGCGGCTACGACCTGGGGTGGCCCGTACACATCGTTTGCCCGCTTCAGAAAGGCCCCAACCATGCGCCGCACCGCCTCGTTGAAGACCACGCCGATGGCTTTCTGCAGCAGCTTGCTGCGGAACTCGAAATCCACCCAGAAATCCACCTGCACCCCGGCCGGGTCCGGGATGAACACCCACTGGTTGTTAAGGTAACGAAACGGGCCGTTTTCGTAACTGACGCGAATGCGCGCAGGGCGTTCCAGCGTGACGCGGCTGGTAAAGCTCTCGCGGAACGGGCCGAAGCCGATGGTGAGGTCTGCGTGCAGTTCCGAGTCGGTGCGGCTGATCACCCGTGCGCCGACGCACCAGGGCAGGAAGTCCGGATACTTGCCCACGTCGGCCACGAGGTCGAACAATTGTTCCGGCCGGTAGCCGACGAGCTTGCGGTCAGCGTAGGTGGGCATCGCTCAGACCGCCTGGCGTTGGGTGCGGAGATCGTCGTGGCGCGCATCAACGCTCGGGCGTGTTTCATACGCTTGGCTCGCCTGCACGAAGCGCGCCGGCTCTGCGCTGCCGTCGCACGTGAGCGCCGTTTGCGCGTCGCCCATGTAGGTCGCGTGTGCATTGTCGCCGAATGCCGTACGCGCATCGCCGCTGAATCCCGCATGCACTTCGCCTCCAAGCGCCGTGCGCGACTCGCTTTCACGCCCTGTGGACGCTTTGTCTTCCGACGCCGTGCTAACCTCACCTCCACCCGCCACGCGCGCCTCGCCCCTAGGCGCCGTGCTCGTCTCCCTTTCACGCGCCATGCGCGCCTCGCTTCCAAGCGCCGTGCGCACCTCGCTTCCAAGCGCCGTGCGCGCCTCGCTTCCAAGCGACGTGCGCGCCTCGCGCAACGCGGCGAAATCCGCGTCCGCATGATACGAGCTGCGGGTCAGCGGCGTGCTCGCGACCATCAGGAAGCCTTTCGCGCGCGCCAGGGATGCGTAGTCGGCGAATTCCGCCGGGGTGACGAACCGGTGCACCGCCGCGTGCTTGATCGTGGGTTGCAGGTACTGCCCCAGCGTGAGGAAGTCGACGTCGGCGACGCGCAAATCGTCCATGACCTGGCCGAGCTCGCTGCGGTCTTCGCCCAGGCCCACCATCAGGCCGGACTTGGTGAAGATGCCCGCGTCCATTAGCTTCACGTCGCCCAGCAGCCGCAGCGATTGGAAGTAGCGCGCACCGGGCCGAATGGTCGGGTAGAGACGCGGCACGGTTTCCAGGTTGTGGTTGAACACGTCAGGGCGCGCACGCACCACCGTCTCCAGCGCACCGGGCTTGCGCAGGAAGTCCGGCGTCAGCACCTCGATGGTGGTGGCCGGCGCGGCGGCGCGGATGGCGGCGATCACGGCGGCAAAATGCGCAGCGCCGCCGTCCGTCAGGTCGTCGCGGTCCACCGAGGTGATTACCACGTGGCGCAGGCCGAGCTTGGCCACAGCCTCGGCCACGCGGCCGGGCTCGCCGGCATCGAGTGGGCCGGGCAGGCCGGTGCGCACGTTACAGAAGCTGCAGGCGCGGGTGCAGACCTCGCCCATGATCATCATGGTGGCGTGGCGCTGAGACCAGCACTCGCCGATGTTGGGGCAGGCGGCTTCCTCGCACACGGTGACCAGGTTGTGCTGACGCATCAGGGTGCGGGTTTCGTGGTAGACCGGATGGCTGGGGGCACGCACGCGTATCCAGTCCGGCTTGCGCTGAATGGGGTTGTCGGGACGGTTCACCTTTTCCGGATGACGTGGCCGGGCGGCGCCTGGGCTGTGGTCGATCTCGATCCGGGTGAGCATACGCCGCCTCTGTATGACGCCGGCTCGCCGGGCGTCCGCTCGAACAAGTGGCCGCCGCTGGCACAAGCGTCAAGCTTTTGAGCGTTTAGCTTCGGCGGGCGGGAACTCCACTCCGGCAGAAGCGGCACGCCATTGAACTGGGAAGTTTTCTCCCGTAGGTTTGCGCATGGCTTTGAACGTGGACGAGATCATCGACCGGTTGGGCGGCCCGGAGGCGGCTGCAAGGCTGACCGGCGTGGGGCTAGAGGCGGTGCGCAAGTGGCGCCAGGCGCGCGCGGTGCCGCCGAAGCACTGGAGCGCCATCGTGGCGGCGACCGGGCTGACGCTGGCGGACTTGCAAATAGGGGTCTCGCCGTCCGGCGAGGAAGCGCCGCCGCCAGGCGCCACCGCCTGCCTGGTGCTGGCCGACGGGACGGTGGTCTGGGGCCGCGGCTTCGGCGCGCATACCGGTGCGCCGGCGCCGGTGGGCGAGGTCTGTTTCAACACCGGCATGACCGGCTACCAGGAGACGCTGACCGACCCGTCCTACGCCGGCCAGATCGGCACCTTCACCTTCCCGCACATCGGCAACACCGGCGCGAACCGGGAGGATGCCGAGGCGGCGACCGTGGCGGCGCGCGGGCTGGTAACGCGGCAGGACGTGACCGAGCCTTCGAACTGGCGCGCTACGCAGCATCTGGACGCGTGGCTGCGAGCGCTGGGCGTGCCGGGACTGGCCGGGGTGGACACCCGCGCGCTGACCATGCGCATCCGCAACGGATCACCCCCGCACGGCGTGCTGTGCCACCCGGCCGACGGGCGGTTCGACGTGGCGGCACTGCTGGAAGCGGCGCGTGCCTGGCCGGGGCTGGACGGCATGGACCTGGCCCGCGAGGTGAGCTGCACCCAGAGCTACGCGTGGGACGAGGGCGTGTGGTCCTGGCCGGACGGGTTCGCAGCACCGGCGGGCGAGGCGCCGCACCACGTGGTGGCGGTGGATTACGGCGCCAAGCGCAACATTTTCCGCTCGCTGGCGGCGGCCGGGTGCAGGGTGACGGTGGTGCCGGCTTCGAGCACCACGGAGGAAATATTGAGGCACGCGCCGGACGGGGTGTTCCTTTCCAACGGTCCGGGCGACCCGGCGGCGACGGGGGCCTACGCGGTGCCGGCGATCCAGGGCGTGCTGGCGGCGGGCAAGCCGGTGTTCGGCATCTGCCTGGGACACCAGCTGCTGGCGCTGGCGTTGGGCGGGCGGACCTACAAGCTGGAACGTGGCCACCGCGGCGCCAACCAGCCGGTGCGCGAGCTGGCGAGCGGACGGGTGGAGATCACCTCGCAGAACCACGGCTTCGCGGTGGAGGATGCGTCGTTGCCGGCAGAGGTGAAGGTGACGCATGTGAGCCTGTTCGACGGCAGCAACGAGGGGATTGCCTGCGAGGAGAAGCGGGCGTTCTCGGTGCAGTACCATCCGGAGGCGAGTCCGGGGCCGAGTGACAGTGGGTATCTGTTCCGGCGGTTCGTGGAGATGATGGCGGGACGCTCAATGACTTGGCTTTAGACGATTGCTGACGTCGAGTTGCCGGAAGATGGTGAGCATTGCGATGCTGAACCGGAAGTGAGCAAGGCAAGCGGTTCTTTTTTGAAAAAAAGAACCAAAAAACTTTTGTTCCCTTGGTGCGCGCTGAAGGAGAGTCCGCGACAGCCGAAGCAAAAGTTTTTTGCTGCTTTTTTTCAAAAAAGCAGGCCTTGCTTCCTTGTTTGACGCCCAGGATTTCACAGAAACTTGACGATGTCTGCAAATTTGGAGACTGAGTTGGAACCTGAAGCAGCCGCACATGCCGGACCGCGCCAGTTTCCTTGGCGTGCGGACGAGGGTGCAGACGCCGCGACGACGATGAGCCTGCTTGCCGGCATGCTGGAGACCGAGCTTCGCGCAGCACAGCAGAACCTGCCTGCCCTTCAGGGGAAGCCGTTGCATGCGTCAACGGCCATGTCGGCGATCGGCGTGGTTGTCGGCTACGCTGCGCAATGCGCTGCTGCCGACGCGGTCTTGCGTAAACTGCGGCCCAGGACGCTTGCCACTTTGAACAAAGTCAGCTGCAAGGACGGCTCCGTACTGTATTACGGCGACGAGATCAATCGGCACCTCGTGAGCGGTGCCGGTGGCGAGTACCCGTTGTCCGGGTTCCTGCGCGGTGCGGTTCTTCACGCGGGCTACACGCAGGACGAGATCGTCGGCGACGCGGATGTTCTCCGCCACGTCGACACCGTGGCCAGCACGACGCAGTTCGACGCCGTCAGGGCGCCGGGGGGTAAGGCGCCGTTCTGGGACGTCAGTCTGATGCTGCGGCATGTCTGGCCAAAGGCGCGTGCGGTGCTGGAACATCGCGTTCGGCCGGCGACGGTCAGCAAGCCCGCCCAGGTGCAGCATTGGCCGGTGATCGCTTCCGTCGTTGCCCAGCAATATGTCGGCTTGGCAAAGGACATCGTGCCGCCGCCCACGGCGATGGCGATCATCCTGGAGTCGGCGATCAAGGCGTCCAAGCGGCGGCTCGTCAGTGCCGGTGCGAGTCCGCTGTTCCAGTACGATGCAGACCTGTTCGACCAGAAGATGCATTGATCAAATGCCAAAGCGCACCGACATCTCCTCAATCATGATCATCGGCGCCGGTCCGATCGTCATCGGCCAGGCCTGCGAGTTCGACTACTCCGGCGCGCAGGCTTGCAAGGCGCTGCGGGCAGAGGGCTACCGCGTCATCCTGGTCAACTCCACCCCCGCCACCATCATGACCGACCCTGGTCTTGCAGACGCCACCTACGGCGAACCGATCCCGCCGGAAATGGTGACCAAGATCATCGCCCGCGAACGCCCGGACGCGCTGCTGCCGACGATGGGCGGCCAGACGGCGCTGAACACTGCGATGCAGCTCGCCGCCAGCGGCGTGCTAGAGAAATACAACGTGGAGCTGATCGGCGCGCGCGCCGAGGTGATCGACCGTGCCGAGGACCGGCTGAAGTTCCGCGACGCGATGAGCGAGATCGGCATCGCCTCGCCGCGCAGCTTCATCGCGCACAACATCGCCGAAGCGCGCGAGGCGCTGGGCAAGATCGGCCTACCCGCGGTGATCCGGCCGAGCTTCACGCTGGGCGGCACCGGCGGCGGCATCGCCTACAACCGCGAGGAGTTCGAGGCGATCTCGGCCAGCGGCCTGGCAGCCTCGCCCACCACCGAGGTGCTGATCGAAGAGTCCGTGCTCGGCTGGAAGGAGTACGAGATGGAGGTGGTGCGCGACTCTGCGGACAACTGCATCATCGTTTGCGCCATCGAGAACGTGGACCCGATGGGCATCCACACCGGCGACAGCGTCACCGTGGCCCCCGCGCTGACGCTCACCGACCGCGAGTACCAGCGGATGCGCGACGCGTCGATTGCGTGTCTGCGCAAGATCGGTGTCGACACCGGCGGGTCCAACGTGCAGTTCGCGCTGAACCCGGCGGACGGCCGCATGCTGGTGATCGAGATGAACCCGCGCGTCTCGCGCAGTTCCGCGCTGGCGTCGAAAGCGACCGGTTTCCCGATCGCCAAGATCGCGGCGAAACTCGCCGTCGGCTACACGCTCGACGAGCTCGCCAACGACATCACCCGCACCACGCCGGCCAGTTTCGAACCCACCATCGACTATGTCGTGGTGAAGATCCCGCGCTTCACCTTCGAGAAGTTTCCCGGCACGCCGGCGCTGCTGTC
>CAXUIR010000181.1:0-5135 GCA_964251005.1 uncultured Acetobacteraceae bacterium
AGCAGGACCAAAAGTCTTTTGCTTCTTTTCTTCAGAAAAGAAGGCCTTGCTTTCTGCCGAAAGGTCGAGTTTCGCAAATGCCGCAAAACCAAACACCGGTGCAAGCACCATGAGCTTTCCACTGCGTGGCGCAACTGCCGTCATCACCGGCGCTGCAAGCGGCATCGGCGCCGCCCTGTCCGCGAACCTGGCCCATCGGGGCGTCAACCTAGCCCTCGCCGACCGCAACGAAGCCGGCCTGCAGGCGGTGGCCGCGGCCGCGCGCGGCACCGGTGTCCAGGTCAGCGAACACGTGCTGGACGTGGCCGACCGCGACGCCTTGCAGGCGCTGCCGGAAGCCGTGCTGGCCGCGCACGGCCAGGTCAACGTGCTGGTCAACAACGCCGGCGTGGCGCTTGCCGGCACCTTCGCCGACGTGACGCTCGACGATTTCGAGTGGCTGTTCGAGATCAATTTCTGGGCGCCGGTGCGGCTGACAAAGGCCTTCATGTACGCCCTGCAGCGTGAGCCGGCCGCCCACATCGTCAACATGTCCAGCCTGTTCGGCCTGATCGCGCCGCCCGGCCAGGCCGCCTACAGCGCGGCGAAGTTCGCGCTGCGCGGGTTCTCCGAGGCGCTGCGGCACGAGCTGGCGGGCAGCACCGTCTCGCTCACCGTGGTGCATCCCGGCGGCATCAAGACCGAGATCGCCAACAGCGCGCGCATCCCGCAGGGCCTCGATCCGCAGGCCGTGCGTGCCCGGATGGGTGACGTCAACAAGCTGCTGCGCAAGCCACCGGCCGAAGCCGCCGAGCTCATCGTCAAGGCGATCGAGCGCCGGCAGAAGCGCCTGCTCATCGGCAGCGACGCCATCCTGGCGGACAAGGTGCAGCGCCTATTCCCGGCCAGCTACTGGGCGCGCCTAGGCCGCGGGATGCGGAGCGGCGTCGAGCCGCTGCCGCCACCGCCGGGACAGAGCGGCTAGCATGGCCAGCCTGCAAGCCCACCTGATCGACCTGCTGTTTCGCGTCCAGATTAAGCGGCGCCTGGCCGGGATCACCGACATCGGAACTGCGCGCGCCGTTCTTCAGGGTGCGTCAATGCCGACCCCCGCAGGCGCCAGCTTCGAGCCGGCGACGGTCGGCGGCGTGGCCGGCGAGTGGGTGCGCGGGCAAGCCGGGGACCACGCGCCGACTCTCCTTTACTTGCATGGCGGCGGCTATTTCGCCTGCTCGCCCCGGACCCACCGGCCCATCACCGCCGCCTACGCCAAGCTCGGCTTCGCCGTGTTCGTGCCCGACTACCGTCTCGCCCCGGAACACAAATTTCCTGCAGCCCTCGAAGACGCCGAGGCAGTCTGGAACGGATTGCTGACGCTCGGTCACACCGCGCAGTCGCTCAGCCTGTCCGGCGAGTCCGCGGGCGGCGGGTTGAGCCTCGCACTCCTGCTTTCGCTGCGCGACAAGGGGCTGCCCCTGCCAGCTTCCGCCGCGTTGTTCTCGCCCTGGACCGACCTCGCCTGCACCGGCCAGTCGATTACCACCAACCTCAAGCGCGAGGCCATGTTCTGGGCGCCCGGCCTGAAAGAAGCCGCCGGTTTCTACGTGACTGAAGCGGAGCGAACGGCACCTCTCGCCTCACCGCTCTACGCCGAGCTGGCGGGTCTGCCGCCGCTGCTGATCCATGTCGGCGACCGTGAACTATTGCGCGACGACAGCACCCGGCTGGCAGACAAGGCGAGGGCGGCGGGGGTGGACGTCACGCTACACGTCTGGCCGGTCGTGCCGCACGCCTGGCAACTCGTCCAGTCCGTGCCGGAAGGCCGCCAGTCGATCCGGGCTGCAGCTGATTTTCTGCGTCGTCATGCCCTGTCGGCTCTACCCGGCGAGGCCTGATACCGGTTACCCGAGCTGGCGACGCGGTAGACAGGCAAGGCAAGCGGTTCTTTTTTAAAAAAAAGAACCAAAAAATTTTTGTCTCCTTGGGCGCGCGCTGAAGAACCTTCGCGACAGCAGGGATAAAAGTTTTTGCTGTTTTTTTCAAAAAAGCAGGCCTTGCTTTCTCCTTCCCGTCAGACGTGAAAACCTAGTGTAGCAAGAACGACACGTCGGGATCGTTGCAAATAATTTGGCAACCTGGACGGACTTGCATCGTTCTTCAAGCCATATCTCACCTGCTTGAGGAACAACCCATGTCCATTCTTGCCTGGCTCGTACTCGGCCTGATCTCCGGCTTCATCGCGAGCAAGATCGTCAACCACTCTGGCGCTGGTATCCTGCTCGACATTGTGCTGGGCATCGTCGGCGCCATGGTTGGCGGCTGGTTGTTCGCTACGCTTGGTGCCACGCCGATCACCGGGTTCAACATCTACAGCATGTTCGTCGCTGTCGTCGGCGCTATCGTCGTTCTGGTTATCTATCACGCCTTGTTTGGCCGACGCGTAACAACGTATTGATCCAGTAAAGCAGGCCCTTCAGAAAGAAGGGCTTGCTCCTGTGGCCCACGGCTTACGCCACAATCATGCCACACCTTTCCGCAGCGTGTCCTCCAGAGACAAAAGTTTTTTGGTTCTTTTTTTCAAAAAAGAACCGCTTGCCTACCTAAACGCCCGGTTCGGCGCATCGAGTGCAAGCCCCTGAACACTGAAATCTAGTCCGGCCCCACGGTCAGGTGTCTCTGCGACTTCGAACGCGCCAGCCGCTCTGCGTTGAATCGGTCTCGAATACTTAACCATTGCCGCAAGCACAGTCGGACGATGGGTGCCCGCCTGCGGCGCACCATCCTGGTCAGCGCGCGGATAGATGAACCCGTGGGTCGGGTAGATCGCGCCGAAGTCGCTGCTGTGCCCAAGCTGCACGCGGACTGCGCTCCAATCGTTGTCCTCGGAGACGTCTTTCACTTCCACGTCGCGCGTGATGCCGCGGCTGTTCCAGTGCGACTGGTCGATGACGATGGTGCGGCTGTCCTCGATGGAGGACACGACCGCGACGTGGCCAAGCGGCATGCGCGGGTTCGGCCTGAAGCTCAGGACGCTGCCGGCTTCCGGCTTCTGCCCACGCTGGTAGGTGCCTTCGGCGTTGTACCACCAATCCCGGGCGTTGCCGGAGATCTCGATCCCGGCGTCCTCTTTCGCAAATGCCACGCATTGTATGACGCGAGCCTGGCCGGTGTAGGCGGCGTGGCGAACGTACACGGCATGGTGGTGCGCCCACTCGGACCGATGGCGGCCATGTGCCGCGGCGACCGTCCCGCTCATCCCTATCGTGACAGCCAGGATGGCAGCTAGACCTTGGATCGTCCGGCTTTGAGCTTTCATAGGCACTCCGGGAATGTCACTAAGCTGACAAACTCGGTAACAATGCACACGCACGACTGGCAATCGCCTAGATCACGGCTCAGCGATTAAACACGCGACTAGCGCGATCTGCGCTGTGCGTCAGCCACGCGATTAGGAATGAGAGCCTAAAGACCTTGATTTTTCCAGTTTTGCAATGGTGTGTATTTCGACTGTGCTAAATTTGTGAGCGTGTTGCTGTTAAGCACAACCCGTCATTTGCAGGTAGTGATCATGATCTCCACCAGCCAGGCCGGGTCCGCCAGCTCCGCCTGCACAACCGCGCGGGCAGGGGCCTGACCTTCCGGCAGCCACGCCGACCACACTGCGTTCAGCGCTGCACGGTCTTCGATGTGCTTGAGCCAGATCTGCGCCTGTAGCAGGCGACTGTTGTCGGTCCCATGCAACTCAAGCACGGCGTCGATCTGCTCGAGCACGTCGCGAACCTGACCGGTGATGTCGAGCGACGAGTCGCGCGCCACCATCCCCTGGGTGTAGACGAAACCGTGGTACTCCACGGCCTTCGACAGAATTGGGCTCGCTTCGGTGCGGACGATGCGGCTCATATGCGTTCCTCTATCGTTGTTCAGGGTCGGTTGGCGTTGCCGGAGGCCGGTGCGGCTGCCGGCGCGCTCGCCGGGTCAGGCAGCGCCTCGGCGCCCGCGTTGCCGTGCCGCACGCAGTCGGAGACCGCCTGCTCGTGCGAGTACTGGTCCGCCAGGCCCTGCGAGGGCGTCGCCGCCTGCGTGCCGCCGGAGAACGGCGAGTCCCTGCTGTCCTGTTCCGACAGCTGGTAGCGGTTCTGCGTGTTGTACACTCGGTCCGCCTCCTGCCTGCAGCTCGTCAACACCTCCCGGTCCGCCTTGGACTCCGGCGGCGGGAAGCCGCACCCGCTCAGCCCCAGTAGTAGCGAGGCCGCCAGCACACGCGTGTAAGCGTCAAAGTAAAGCAAGCGGTTCTTCTTTGAAAAAAAGAACCAAAAAACTTTTGTTTCCTTGGGCGCGTGGTGCAGGAACCTCCGCGACAGCAGTAGCAAAAGTCTTTTGCTTCTTTTCTTCGGAAAAGAAGAAATTGCCTTCTTCGGCAGCCTACGAGGTCTCAACGTTCCGCGCCGTCGGTATAGGTCACGTCAAGCTCCTGCTGGTGGTGGACTGGGCAGCATGTGCAGACAGGCGCGCAAGCCCGTCTCGTCGAAGCGTGCGTCATCGGTCAGCCGCGTCTCGGCTGCAAGACGCAGCAACGCCGGGTGCAGCTCCGCACCGCGCCCGTCCAGCTGGATCAACGCCGCCGTCCAGGGCGCCCGCGCCAGCAAATCCACCAGCGCCAGCAGCCGCAGGCACACCGAGAGACCGTAGCCGGTCTGCAGGCCGAGCGTCCGGTCGACGGCCGCCGCCCAGCAGCGTGCGTCCGGGTCCTCCAGGGCGAGGTCGGTCCAGCCGCCGTCGTCCCGGCGGAAGCGGAACGCCCGTCCGCCGCTCCACACCGAGCGCCGGGCGGCGTCGCGCGCCACCTCCCAGGCAGCCAGCAGGTCGCGGCCGCGGACCGCCGGCAGGTCGCCGGGCAGGTGGTCGATGAGATACGTCACCGTGCCGTCCTGCGCAGCGCCGACCTGTATCTTGGGAACGGACTCGGCCATCGCGTGCGAGATGGGTGTGCCGGCACCAGCGCGCCAGAAGCCTCAGCCAAACACCCCGGCCAGGCTCTCCGGCGTGTCGAAGTCCCGCAGCACCGCGTCGTCGCCCATCTCGACTTCCGCCACCTGCTCGGCATGGCGTTTCAGCAGCGATCTCGCGCCCGCGTCGCCCTGGAGCGCCAGGATCTC
>CAXUIR010000181.1:5145-5709 GCA_964251005.1 uncultured Acetobacteraceae bacterium
CACCGCCTCGCTGTCCACCTCGACCTCGCTGACCAGGTCAGCGTGGGTGCGCAACAGGCCGCGTGCCCCGGTGTCGCCGGTCAGCGCCGCCATCTCGGCGAAGAACCGCCTGTCCCACAGCACCGGGTTGCCGCGCTTGCCGCGCCAGGCCGGCACCACGATCACCCGCTCCTCAGCCGGATCGTAGGCGCCGATTAGACCGTCGAGCACCTCGGCGCTCACCAGCGGCATGTCGCCCAGGCAGACCAGCGCGGCCGTCACCGTTTCCGGCAGTGCGGCCAACCCCGCCCTCAAACTTGCCGACAGCCCCATGGCGTAGTCCGGCGCGGCCACGAACCTGCACCGTCCGTCAGGCACCGCCGCCCGCACCGCCTGCTCGACGCGCGCGGCCTCGTTGCCGGTCACCACCACCACCAGGTCGGCCCGGCTGCGGCTGCACGCGCGCGCCACGTGGGCCGCCATCGCCACCCCTGCCGCATCCGCCAGCAGCAGCTTGTGGCGCGGCGCCATGCGCGACGAGGCGCCCGCCGCCAGCACGACCGCGGCCACGCTCGGCACCGGGGG
>CAXUIR010000182.1:0-4232 GCA_964251005.1 uncultured Acetobacteraceae bacterium
GGGAACAAAAGTTTTTTGGTTCTTTTTTTCAAAAAAGAACCGCTTGCCTTGCTCAGCCGGCACACACGGCGCCGGTGCAGCTCAAAACGCCTGGCTTGCGATGAACTCTCGCATGCGGCCGCTTGGCAATCGGTCCGGGCGCTCCCTTTTTTACAACTCGGTGTCGCAGGAAGGTCGCTCGTATGCGCTGGACTATGTTGCTTCTCAGTCTGCTGGCGGCCGGTTGCGCGGGATCTGTGAATACGCCTGACAGCCCGCCAGTCGGTTACAATGGGATCCCGACCGGGGCTGATACGGGCAACGTGCGGAACTAGTGAAAGCCCTGGTCGTGGAAGCTGCAAGGGCGGCTACCTGACCGGGTCTATGCCCGGTTCTCCGGCGACAGAGGCCACCTCGCTCCGGTGCGGCTCAGGTAGGTTTGCCATCGTACTCTGGAATGCGTCTCGCACGAGCGCCCTCGCAGGCAGTTTTGCACATCCGTTTTGACTCAGCATCGTTTATAAAGCAAAGATTTCGCTGGGGAGATTCAAGTTTCGAAGCGAACACCCCCTGCGAAAGGAAGGCTGCCTTCCACGCGCGATCTCGTTTGGCCGTCCGGCCTGTTCAAGGCCAAGCCCGCTGCGGCGGTCGCTCCGCGAGCCTTGAGCAGGCCGGACGGCCAAACGAAGGCTGACACCGAAGAAAGCCGAACACTGCAGCCATGCGGCAATGCTGTTCTGAGCGTTGAAGGTGTTCACTCCGAACTGCCAGGCCGCCGCGTCTTTTTAAAAAAGAAGGCCTTCCTCCCTGCTTCCCTTGCCCGACCCAGGCGGATATGGGTTGTGCCCTGCTGAGCAACCCAACCAAGGCACCGCCCATGCGCAGTTTCCCGATAACGCGGACCACCCAACCGAGGCCCCGCGTTGCCGACGATGCGCTCCGCTTCGGCGAGGTCTTCACCGACCACATGTTCCTGATGGACTACAGCGAGGCCGACGGCTGGCACTCAGGCCGCATCGTGCCCTACGCGCCGTTCACCATGGACCCGGCGAGCTGTGTGCTGCACTACGCGCAGGCGGTGTTCGACGGGCTAAAGGCCTTCCGCAGCGCCGACGGCCAGGTGCGCCTGTTCCGCCCTGACCAGAACGCGGCGCGCCTCAACCGCTCCTGCGAGCAGCTCTGCATCCCCACGCTGGACCCGGCGCTGGTGGTGGACTCGTTTCGCGCTTTGGTGGACGTGGACCGCGACTGGACGCCCTCCAGGCGCGGCACCGCCCTCTACATCCGCCCCACGGTGATCGCCACGGACACCTTCCTGGGCGTGCACCCGTCGCACACTTACCTGTACTACGTGATCCTCACGCCGGTCGGCGCCTACTACAAGGAAGGATTGAACCCGGTCCGCATCCTGGCCAGCGACCGGCACGTGCGCGCGGTCCCCGGCGGCTTGGGCTCGGCCAAGGCGGCCGCCAACTACGCCGCCAGCCTGTACGCCGGGCGGGAAGCCGCACAGCGCGGCTACGCCCAGGTGCTCTGGCTCGACGGCATCCAGCACGAATACCTCGACGAGGTCGGCTCAATGAACATCATGCTGCGCATCGGCGACACGGTCATCACCCCGCCGCTCTCCAGCGGCACCATCCTGGACGGCATCACCCGCAAATCCGTGCTCCAGCTGCTGCGCGACTGGGGCGTGGCGGTAGAGGAACGGTCGATCTCCATCCACGAGGTGATGGCGGCGCACCAGCACGGCACGCTCGCCGAGATGTGGGGCACCGGCACCGCGGTGGTGATCTCGCCGATCGGCGAGCTGGGTTACCGCGACACCAGCCTGGTGATCAACGGCGGCAAGATCGGCGAGCTGACCGGCCGGCTGTACGAGGCGATCAGCGCCATCCAATACGGCGCCACCAACGATGCGCATGGGTGGATGGTGGATGTGGACGAGAGCGAGCTGGTGGCGGCATAGAAGCAAGAAAGCAGTTCTTTTTTGAAAAAAAGAACCAAAAAACTTTTGTTCTCTTGAGCACCCGTCTGCTGTTGAGTCCGCGACAGCCGTGATAAAAGTTTTTTGCTTCTTTTTTTCAAAAAAGAAGGCCTTGCTTTCCCGCCGTCGGTGACCTGTCAACCGCGTAGAAGCTAACGGCAGGTTTTGCGAACATACGAAGTGGATGCGGTAGCACTCATAGACGAGGTCGGAGCGGTCTCCACGTCAGGCCATGCCGAGCCAGTGCCGTGGTGGAGTTTCAGCAAGACCGTTCTGGCCATCGCCGCACTCCGCCTGGGCGAGGACGGCGCCGTGTCGCTGGACGAACCGGTGGATGGCAACGCGTTCAGCCTGCGGCAGCTTCTGCGGCACGAGGCGGGCCTGCCGGATTACGGATCGGTGTCGCGCTATCACGACGACGTTGCTGCGGGCAAAGCACCCTGGCCGGTCGCGCGTCTCCTCGCCGGGCTGGATGCGGACCGTCTTCGCTACGCGCCGGGCACATCCTGGGCGTACTCGAACATCGGCTACCTCAAAGTCGCCCAACTCATCGAGCGGGCATCCGGCCTGAGCCTGGCGCAGTGGCTTGCGAAGTCGGTCTTCGAACCTGCCGGCCTCGCAACGGCCCGCCTGGCCGTGTGTCCGGCGGATCTCTCCCGCGTGCGGATGGGTCGCGCAACCGGCTACCACCCGGGCTGGGTTTACCACGGCCTGGTGGTGGGCACGCCAGCCGATGCGGCGCGGTTGTTGCGCGCGCTGCTGACGGGCACGCTCCTCGCACCGCAAAGCCTGGCAGCGATGCTGGAACGGCGCCCACTGCCGGAGCATCGCAGCGCCCTGCACCCCGACCCTGCCTACGGACTTGGCCTGATGCTCCGGGCCAACAATCCGTCGGACTTCCCGATCGGGCATAGCGGCGAGGGCCCCGGCAGCACGATCGCGGTCTACGTCCAGGACCGACGGGCAGCCGCCGTCTGGAGCGAAACGCTGTCCCACGACGACGTCACAGCGGCAGCTTCCCGCCTACTTTGCCGCCGAACCGACGAACGTATCAGCCTGCGTAGAGGCTGATGGTGCAACAGCAAGCAAGGCCTTCTTTTTCGAGGAAAAGAAGCAAAAGCTTTTGTCTCTGCGCTCGTTCAGGCGCTGTGATTTGTCCTGAAATGCACGGCGGCTGCCGCGGCAGAAAGACAACTTCTTCATGTCGTGAACTTTTGACGGGCAAGCCTAGCGGTTCTCTGTAACTTCTGGTCCCATGCGCGCGTGTTGCAGAAACCTCCGCGACAGCAGAGACAAAAGTTCTTTGCTGCTTTTTTTCAAAAAAGCAGTCCTTGCTTTCTTGCCGAAAATCGAAGGCTAAAACCCAGGCCTACTGGCGTCGGATAGTATCACTTCTCTACGAACGCCTTTTCAATCACGTACTCGCCCTGCCGCGTGTTCGTCCCCTCAACCCAGTCGCCAGCCTTGAACCACGCGCCGAAATCCGTCAGCAGGCCGGGGCTGCCGCACAGCATCACCCTGTCATGCGCGCGGTCCACCGCAGGCAGGCCCAGATCGGCCGGCAGCTTGCCGGAAAACATCAGGTCGGTCACCCGCCCCTGGTTGCGGAACGCCTCGCGGGTCACGGTCGGGTAATACAGCAGCTTCTCCGCGGTGAACTCGCTCAGGATCTCGTGGGCGCGTAGCTCGTGCTCGATCTCCCGCTCGTAGGCCAGCTCGGAGACCTGGCGCACGCCGTGCACCAGCACCACGCGCTCGAAATGCTCGTAGGTGTCCGGGTCCTTGATCAGGCTCATGAACGGCGCGAGCCCGGTGCCGGTGCCGAGCAGGTACAGGTTGCGCCCGGGCAGCAGGCTCTCGGCCAGCAGCGTGCCCACCGGCTTGCGGCCGATCAGCACCGTCTCGTCCGGCTTGATGTGCTGCAAGCGGGAGGTCAGCGGCCCGTCCGCCACTTTGATGCTGAGGAACTCCAGCTCCTCCTGCCAGTGCGCGCTGACCATGCTGTAGGCGCGCAGCAGCGGCCGTCCGTCCACCATCAGGCCGATCATCGAAAACTGACCGCTCTTAAAACGGAAAGTCGGGTCGCGGGTGCAGGTGAAGCTGAACAGAGTGTCCGTCCAGTGGTGGACGGTGAGAACTCGCTCTTCGAAAAAGGCGCTCATGGGACTGGGCTCGCGACAAAAGACAGAAAGCAAGCGGTTCTTTTTTGAAAAAAAGAACCCAAAAAAACGGTGCCAGATGGCGCAGCAACCGCGGCCGCACACCA
>CAXUIR010000182.1:4242-5665 GCA_964251005.1 uncultured Acetobacteraceae bacterium
GCCCTGCCGGGGCCGCCCCGGCGCCCGCCCGACACCGCTCGCAAAAGCTTTTTGGTTCTTTTTTTCAAAAAAGAACCGCTTGCTACGCTGCCAGATGGCCCAGCAACCGCTCCAGCACAACACCCGCCGCCCGCTCCCAGGTGAAGTCGGCCGCGCGGGCCAGGCACGCAGCCCGCAGCGCCTCGCCCCCCCGCGCGCGCCGCGCCACCATCTCCAGCACCGCGCGGTGCATGTCCGCGGCCGATAGCGGGTCGAAATAGGTGCACACCTCGCCGCCCACTTCGGGGATGCTGGAGCTCCAGGACGCCACGCAGGGCGTGCCGGCCGACAGGCTCTCCAGCACAGGCAGGCCGAACCCCTCGAACAGCGAGGGGTACAGCGTCGCCCTGGCACCCGCCAGCAGCTTGTACTTGGTGGCGTC
Organism: uncultured Acetobacteraceae bacterium; assembly: GCA_964251005.1. Taxonomy (GTDB): domain Bacteria; phylum Pseudomonadota; class Alphaproteobacteria; order Acetobacterales; family Acetobacteraceae; genus BOG-908. The sequence continues at coordinate 4,664 of CAXUIR010000182.1, forward strand.
GTCCACGAAGCCGGTGAACACGATCCGGCCGGCGTCGCGGGCCGGCTCCAGCACGTCGGGCAACGCGTGCTGCTCCTCCAGCCAGCCCATCTTGCCGGCGAACACGAAGCGGTGCGTCTCTAGCAGCGCCGGCGCATGCGCCAGCATGTCGAACACCTGCATCATGTTCTTGCGCGGCTCGCGGGTGCCCAGGATCAGCACGTACGGCTCAGCACCGAGCGGGGAGAGCGCGTCGCCGGCGCGCACGGCGTAGTCCGCCGGCCAGGACACGCCGTTATGCGCCACGACGATGGTGTCACGATCCACCCCCAGATACGCCACGAGGTCGGAGGCCGAGGCTTCGGAGACGGCCACGTTGACATCGTTGGACGCGATGTCGGCCAGCATCGCCTCCATGTGATGCTCCACGTTCCCGCGGATGTGGAAGTAGGGCAGCACCAGGGTGGAGAGGTCGTGGAACACGCTGCACTCGACGTCGAAGGCGCGCCGCACCGGCTTGACGGAGGGGAAGATGCCGACGCTGCGCCCGGCCCCTTGCCCCAGCACCGGCAGCCGGCCGGTCTTCGCACGGCCGGACCGCACCTCGCGCGCGAGCAGCAGCCCGCTGTTGCGGGCCAGCGCACGGGCCACCACCGCCTGGTCCAGCGTGCTGACGTCGATGAAGAAGTGCAGCACCTCCGGCAGCTCCGCCAGCAGGGCCGAGGCCAGGCCGGCGGCGACCACCGGGATGCCGGTCCACTGCGCCTCCATCAGCGGAGAAACGTCGTAGTAGATACGTCCGTCGCAGGCGGCGAGCGCCTGCCGCACCGCGGCGAAGGCCGGGTGGGTCACGCCGGGGCCACGACGCGGCGGCGCCGCTTGGGCGAGGGTGCAGCGTCCGGCGGGAAGGCGGCACCGGTGTCCGCCGTCAGGCCCAGCAGCAGCGGCAGGCGGCGCAGCGAGGGCAGCACCGCCTGGCAGACCAGCGTGCCGCAGCGGGTGTTGGCCTCCACCCACATCGTG
>CAXUIR010000183.1:0-5654 GCA_964251005.1 uncultured Acetobacteraceae bacterium
CCCCGATCAGTCTGCACTGCAGCCGCCCGCCGCGCCGGCGCACGACTCGCCCGAGGCGGTCGGCGCCTCGCCCGCGGCGCCAGGCGCTGCCCACCCTGGGCCGGCAGACACGGGCTTGGACCAGGTCACCACGCCTGTGCCGAGCCCGGCAGCCGGGTTCGCCACACAAGCCGGGCCGACGCCCGGGTCCGCAGCCGGGTCGGCCGCCTCGTTAGCCGGGCCGACATCCGTCTCCTCAGCCGGGTCACCATCTGCCTCCTCAGCCGGGCTGGCATCCGTCTTCTCAGCCGAGCCGGCGCTTGGACCCACAACGGAGCCTGCATCCGGGGCCGTCTCCGGGCTTGATCCGGCCCCATCCGCGCTGGGCAGCCCGGCCGAGGGTTCGGAGGCCACCTTCGCTGCCATGCCGGCGAGCGGCCCCGCAGCCGAGGCAGCTTCAGACGATGCCACAGGTCCGGTCTCGACCGAATCCGGCCAGACCGGACCGGCCGCGTTCAATCAGGCCGGCCGGCAAGCCGGCAAGAAGCCGCGCGGACCCAAGCCCAACACCAAGCCAGACAGCCCCGCAGCGCGCTGACGCGAAAGGCCCGAGCCAATGAACCCCGACTCGCTTGCCGAGCAGGCACACCACCTGGCCAAGCAGGCCGCCCAGCTCGCCCACCAGCTCGACGTCACCGCGCACACCGTGCCGGCGGCGCTCGCCCCCGTCACTGCGGCGGCCGAGCCGTTCATCTTCCTGCTGACGATCTTCCTGCTGGCCTGCTTCGTCGGCTACTACGTGGTCTGGAACGTCACCCCGGCGCTGCACAGCCCGCTGATGGCGGTCACCAACGGCATCTCCTCGGTGATCATCGTGGGCGCAATGCTGGCCACCGGCCTCAGCCACGGCGCGGCACCGCACATCTTCGGCTTCATCGCGGTGACGCTGGCCAGCGTGAACATCTTCGGCGGATTCCTGGTGACCCAGCGCATGCTCTCGATGTTCCAGTCCAAGACCAAGCTCAAGAAGTAGGCGCGGCACATGTCATCCAACCTGACCTCGCTGCTCTACCTCGTCGCCGCCGTCCTGTTCATCATGGCGTTGCGGGGCCTCTCCAGCCCGGTCACCTCGCGGCGCGGCAACCAGTTCGGCATGATCGGCATGGCCATCGCCATCGTCGCCACACTGGGCCGGCAGGGCATGCTGGGCGAAGGCTACGCCTGGATCTTCGCCGGCATCATCATCGGCGGCGGAATCGGCGCCTACGTCGCCCGCAGCATCGCCATGACCGCGCTGCCGCAACTCGTCGCCGCTTTCCACAGCCTGGTGGGCCTGGCCGCGGTGTTCGTGGCCGCCGGCGCGCTGAACGCGCCCGCCGCCTTCGGCATCGGCGTGCCGCACCACATCCACCACGAGAGCCTGGTGGAAATGTCGGTGGGCCTGGCCATCGGTGCCATCACCTTCAGCGGATCGCTGATCGCGTTCGCCAAGCTGCAGTCGCTGATGAAGGGGACGCCGATCACCTTCCGCTTCCAGCACCAGCTCAACGCGGCGCTCGGCATCGCCATCGTGGCGCTGATCGTGGTCTTCGTCAGCCACGGCGGCCCACAGAACGTGTTCTGGATCATCGCCGTCCTCGCCATGGCGCTGGGCTTCCTGCTGATCATCCCGATCGGCGGGGCGGACATGCCGGTGGTGGTCTCCATGCTGAACAGCTACTCCGGCTGGGCGGCCTGCGGCATCGGCTTCACCATTGGCAACCTCGCGCTCATCATCACCGGCGCGCTGGTGGGCGCGTCCGGGGCCATCCTGTCCTACGTCATGTGCAAGGGCATGAACCGCAGCATCTTCAACGTGCTGCTCGGCGGCTTCGGCACCGACAGCGGCGCGGGCGGGGGACCTGCCGCGTCCGGCGACCGCACGGTGAAGAGCGGCAACGCCGAGGACGCCGCCTTCATCATGAAGAACGCGTCCAAGGTGATCATCGTGCCAGGCTACGGCATGGCGGTTGCGCAAGCCCAGCACGCGGTGCGCGAGATGGCCGACCAGCTGAAGGCCGAGGGCGTGGACGTGCGCTACGCCATCCACCCCGTCGCCGGCCGCATGCCTGGCCACATGAACGTGCTGCTCGCCGAAGCCAACGTGCCCTACGACGACGTCTTCGAGCTCGAGCAGATCAACAACGAGTTCAGCACCGCCGACGTCGCCTACGTCATCGGCGCCAACGACGTGACCAACCCGGCGGCCAAGACGGACACCACGAGTGCCATCTACGGCATGCCGATCCTGGACGTGGAAAAGGCGCGCACGGTGCTGTTCATCAAGCGGTCCATGGCGTCGGGCTACGCGGGCGTGGACAACGAGCTGTTCTTCCGCCCGAACACGATGATGCTGTTCGGGGACGCGAAGAAGATGACCGAGGAGGTGGTGCAGTCGCTCGGGTAAGTGTTCGTTTGAAAAGCCGCCCTGGCGGCCATTCGACGCGGTTTTCCTCCGCTCCAGTGCTCATGGCCACAAGAGGCCACTCTGCTCCGGTGCTCGAAAGACCACGCCAGCTGACTCACCAGGCCGACCTTTGAAACGAACACGAAGAAAGCAAGCGGTTCTTTTTTGAAAAAAAGAACCAAAAAACTTTTGTTCCCTTGGACGGGCCGTGTGGAAAGGTCCGCGACAGCGGTGACAAAAGTCTTTTGCTTCTTTTCTTCAGAAAAGAAGGCCTTCCTTGCTTCTTAAATCCCGCGCCACCGCCACCGGAAACCAGGCCAGCGCCCGCGCATATCGTGCCGCCAACCGCCTTGGCTCCTGCCTGATCCCCCACAGCCACTCCAGCCCCGCCCGGTGCCAGGCGCGCGGCGCGCGTTCCGTTAGGCCGAGCTGAACGCGCACGGCCTGGCCCACGCATAGCGCCCAGCATCCCGGCAGCACGAGGCGGTGCGCGTGCACGAACGTCTCGCTGACCGGGGCGCCCAGGGTGAGCACCAGGATCTCGGGTGCAGCCGCGGAGATGGCGGCGGCGAGCGCCATCTGTGCCGCCGCATCGCCGGCGAGCTTGGCGGGTGCGATGATGGCCTGGGCGTGCGGAAGGCCGCGCTGCTCGGCCCAGGCTAGGAAGGCGGCGCTGGTGCGTCGGGATTCCACCACGACCAGGAGCTTCCTGGCGTGCAGCTCGGGGTGGTTGGCCAGGCGGTCGTACAGCTCGCATCCGGTGACGCGCGTGGGTGCGGCGTAGCCGCGCAGCCGGGCGTAGAGCAGCACCGGCAGGCCGTCGGGGCAGACGATGCGGGCGGCGTGATACGCCTCGCGAAAGCCCGGATGGCGGAGCAGCCGCACGTGGTCGATGTTCGGCGTCACCACCGGGGCGGGCGAGTTGCCGGCGGGCGGGGTTAACACCTCCTCGGTGACCTCGACCGCGCTCAGCTAACAAAGCTTCAACCCAAACACGGCCGGTGCCTCGTGCGCCTGTGCCGTGCCGATTGTAGAAGCAACACGCTTCCCCACCGCGCACGCATCGGAAGCAAAAGTTTTTTGGTTCTTTTTTTCAAAAAAGAAACGCTTGCTTGCTTCCTGCCCAGACTGCGCGAGTGTCTCGGTGAAAGCCGGGCGGTTCTCCAGCCCATGCAACAACGCCAGATGCGCGTCCGCACAGGCTTCCGCCGTGAAGCAGGCCGCGCGCACCTGCAGCCGTTGGCTGTCGCGCGGTGCAAGCGCCATCCGCGCCATGGCATCGGCCAGAAGGGCAGCCTCGCCAACGGGCACCAGCGCGCCGAACGCGCCGTCGGCGAGGATCTCGGCCGGCCCGTGTGGGCAATCGGTGGCGACCACCGGGGTGCCGCAGGCCAGCGCCTCGACCAGCACGTTGCCAAGCCCCTCGTAGCGGGAGGCCAGCACCAGGCCGGTCGCATGGGCGATCCAGGGGAGTGGGTTGGCCTGGAAGCCGGCGAACAGCACCTGCTCGGCGAGGCCGAGCCGCGCCGCCTCGGCCTGCAGCATTGCCAGCAAGGGCCCCTCGCCGAGCAGGATCAGCCTTGCCTCAGTGCTTTGCCGCAGCAGGGAAAAGGCCTGCAGCAGCAAAAGCGGGTCCTTTTGCGCGGTCAGCCGGCCGGCGAAGACGAAGACCGGCGTGGCGTGGCCGGCGAGCCATGGGTGTGGCGCCGGGCCGGCGGCGCGGGCGGCGAAGTCGGGCCCGATCACCGGATTGTAAATGGCGGTGATCCGACCGCGCGGGACGCCGGCCACTTGCGCGAGGTCGTCGGCCACGCCGCGGCTGACGGCGACGACGGCGTGCGCGCGCGACTGCAGCAGCCAGTACAGCCACGGCACCGCGCGGTACTTCCAGCCGCACGCGCGCTCGGCCGACAGAGCGTTGTGCTGGCAGACGACCACGCGCGTGCCGGTGCGGGCCAGCGTGCCGGCCAGCATGGCGGCGATGTTGTTGTGGTCCAGGCTCGCCACCAGCACGTCCGGCCGCGTCCGGCGCAGCACGCGCGCCAGTGCAAAGGCCGAGGCCAGCACGCCGGTGCAGCCGAGCTCCACCACGTCGAGGTCAGCCGGCACCTGGCTGGCCATCGCGCCTTGCCGGCGGCCCACCACCAGGCTCACCGCCAGCCCGCGCGCGCGCAGCTCGGCGATCAGCGACAGCCGCATGCGCTCCACGCCGCCGCCGGAGAGGTCGTGCATGTAGAAGGCGATCGGTCCGAGGCTCATGCTGCGGCCACCTGCAGGCAGAGGGGGAGGCGGGCGCCCCGGCTTCGGTAAGCTTGGGTGCTGCCGGCGGCGACGCAGCGCGTTGCGGCGACCAGGCAGACCAGGACGGTCGACTTGCGCCCCAGCGAGTTGCTCGAGGAGGCCACCACCAGCGCGCCCAGCAGCAGCGCGCGCCCGGCAGGCTGGGTGCGCTGCCAGCACCAGCGGCACAGCGCGGCCAGCGCCACCAGGAAGGTGGGAAAGCCGATCGCGCCGAGGCTCACGAACATCAGCAGCCAGAAGTTCTCGATCACCTCGACGCCGGGGCCCAGGCGCAGCCGGTTGAGCAGGTCCAGCAGCGCCTCGCGCGGCGTGCCGAACAGCAGTTGCGGCGCGTCCAGCTCGCCCAGGATCTGCCACTGCGCGAGCCGCACTTGAGCGCTGTCGTCCCAGTAGAGGTGGCCTGCCAGCCGGTCCCCCATGCCGGCGGCCAGTGCGGCGGCAAACAGCAGCACGCAGCCGACCCGGCCGCAGCCCACCATCACCAGGGTGGTGGCGGCCCGCGGGTCGCGCGCCAGCACCAGACGGCCGCCGCGCCAGGCCTGCCCCAGCCCGGCTGTCAGCACGCACACGCCCAGCGCCATGCGGCCGCCGAACACGATCAGCCCGGTCCAGATCAGGCCCTGGTAGGCCAGGCGCACCACCCTGCCAGCGGCCGAGCGGCCCCGCTCGGGTGCGATCGCCAGCGCCATCATCATCATCAGCGCGCCGGTCAGCGGGTGGTCGAACAGCGCGGTGGGGCGGAAATCCTCGGCGTGCGGCTGGTAGGCGGCGTTGTTGAGGTAGAGCGGCACCAGCGTCGTCTGCGTCGCCATCTCGGCCAACGCGAGCACCGCGTTGGCCGCCCGCAGCAGCTGCATCACCCGGCGCAGCGCGCGCAGGTCGGCCGGCCGGGCGCGGGCCCGCCCCGCGGCCCGCCGGCCGGCCGGCC
>CAXUIR010000184.1:0-5648 GCA_964251005.1 uncultured Acetobacteraceae bacterium
CGAACGGGCAGGCCGGCACGCAGTAGCCGCAGCCGTTGCAGATGTCCTGCTGCACCACCACCGTGTCGAATTCGGTACGGAACAGCGCGCCAGTGGGGCAGGCCTCCAGGCACGGCGCGTTATGGCAGTGCTTGCAGACGTCGCTCATCATCAGCCAGCCGCTCTGGAACGCCGGCTGGTCGTTGCTGCGCACGCCACCCGGCACCTGGGCAGGTTCCCCGTGCGCATGCCCCACTTGCGCATGGCTCCCGCAGCCGCCGCCGGCGGGCTGCGTGGCGCGCATGTCCGGCTGCTCGACGAAAGCCACGTGCCGCCAGGTGTTGGCCGAGAGCGACCCAGTGTTGTCGAAGCTCTGCCCGGTCAGGCCGAGATTGTCGGCCGGCAGGTTGTTCCACTCCTTGCACGCCACCTCGCAGGCCTTGCAGCCGATGCATACCGTGGTGTCGGTGAAGAAACCGTAGGACTTGCCTGGCTCGATCAGGACGTGCGCCGTCAGCTCGGACTCGTTGGGGATCATCCCCGACATCTGCGAGAGGGAGTGCTCGGCGCTGCGGGCGTGCAAATCCATGCGCGTCAGACCGGCAAGGCGAGCGAGTGGGCGACGTTGCCGATCATGTTCCGCCCGGGGCTGTAGGAGACGCGAACGCGCGACTGGTTGGCCTGCAGGGCCGGCAACTGGCGCGGCTCCGTGCCGCAGAAGTGGCCCAGGATGAACAAGTGGCCCACGCCGTCGTCGTCGATGAGCTGGAAGCGGCTTTCCTGCACGATGGTGACGACACCCTCCATGAACTTTGACATGCTTTTCGTATCCCGGCTGACGGGACTTAGGACGAAAGGCAAGGCAAGCGGTTCTTTTTTGAAAAAAAGAACCAAAACACTTTTGTCTCCGTTGGGTGTATCAGGTTGAAACGTGTCGTTTCAGCCGTCCGCGACAGCCGCAGCAAAAGCTTTTTGCTTCTTTTTCTCGAAAAAGAAGCGCTTGCCTTACCTCGCTTCACGAGTTCGTTGATTGCCCCCGAGCCAAGCCTCCGCAAGTGATCGCCGGGACGAGGAGTCCAGCGTTTGAAGAAGCCCACGCGCCGCACGCCGAAATACCGCAACATGCGCGAGAGCGTGGCCAGCCGCGTTGCCGGCTTCGTGCACGACTGGTCGCTGCCGCGCCAGTTCGCCGGCCAGAGTGTGCGCGACAAGGCGGCCGAAAGCGAGACGTCGCGCCAGTTGCGGCCGCGGCTGGAGCAGGCCGACACGGTGGGCACCAGCATCTGCCCGTTCTGCGCGGTTGGCTGCGGGCAGCTGATCTACGCCAAGGGCGGCCGCCCGCTGCACATCGAAGGCGACCCGCGCAGCCCGATCAACCAGGGCACGCTGTGCCCGAAGGGTGCCAGCACGCTGGGCGTGCTGCTCTCGCCACAGCGTATCAACACTGTCCGCTACCGCGCACCCTTCGCCACGGAGTGGGAAGAGCGGCCGCTGGAATGGGCGATGGACCGCATCGCACAGCTGACCAAGGATGCGCGCGACGACACGTTCGTCGAGGCGCTCCCGGACGGGCGCGTCGTCAACCACGCGCTGGGCGTAGGATCGCTGGGCGGCGCCACGCTGGACAACGAAGAGAACTACCTGATCAAGAAGCTGTTCAGCGGAGGGTTGGGACTGGTCAACGTCGAGAACCAGGCGCGCATCTGACACTCCTCATCGGTGCCCAGTTTGGGCACCTCCTTCGGACGCGGCGCCGCCACCATGGCGGTGTGGGACTTGGAAAACAGCGACGTCATCGTCGTGATGGGTTCCAACATGGCCGAGAACCATCCGATCGCCTTCCGCTTCGTGGTGGAGGCCAAGCGGCGCGGTGCGACGATCATCCACGTGGACCCGCGCTTCACCCGCACCTCGGCGCTGGCAGACGTGCACGCGCCCATCCGCTCGGGCAGCGACATCGCGTTCCTCGGCGGCATCATCCACCACCTGCTGGAACACGATTTGTGGTTCCGCGACTACGCGATGGCGTACACCAACATCGCGCACGTCATCGAGGGCAGCTTCGAAGATGCCGAGCAGAACGGCGGGCTGTTCTCCGGCTTCAACGCGGAGACCGCGAGCTACCAGCACGACAGCTGGCAGTATACCGGCAAGACTATGCCGTCATCCGTCTCCGAACATCGCGTGCAGACGCAGGAGGGCAGCGGCGACGACTACGAAAGCATGACGGCGGGCCCGCCGCAGACGGACCCCACGCTGGCCCACCCGAACTGCGTCTACCAGATTATGAAGCGCCACTACGCGCGCTACACGCCGGAGATGGTCGAGCGCGTCACCGGCTGCCCGGCCGCCACTTTCCTGCGCGTGGCCAACGCGCTGGCGCTTAATTCCGGCCGCGAGCGCACCGGCGCGTTCTGCTACGCGGTCGGTTGGACGCACCACTCCGTGGGCGTGCAGATCATCCGCGCTGCCAGCATCGTGCAGGGGCTGCTCGGCAACATGGGCCGTCCCGGCGGCGGCATCATGGCGCTGCGCGGCCACGCCAGCATCCAGGGCAGCACGGACATCCCCACGCTGTACAACATGCTGCCCACCTACCTGCCGCAACCCAACGTGTTCCACGAACACGCCACGCTGGCGGAGTACCTGCACGCGGAGACGCCGACGACCGGCTGGTGGGCGAACTTTCCGAAATACATGGTAAGCCTGCTGAAGGCCTGGTACGGCCCGCACGCCACCGCGGAGAACGAATGGGGCTACCAGAACATCCCCAAGCTGACCGGCGACCTCTCGATGCAGCCGATGACGATGGCGATGTGCGACGGCGTGATGCACGGCCAGTTCATCATGGGCCAAAACCCCGTGGTGGGCGCGGTGAACTCCGACATGGTCGAACGCGGCCTGATGCGGCTGAAGTGGCTGGTGGTGCGCGACATGGCGATCACCGAGACGGCCAATTTCTGGCAGAAGGGCCGCCAGGTGCAGCGCGGCGAATGCCGGCCGGAAGACATCGGCACCGAGGTGTTCTTCTTCCCCGCAGCGCTGCCCGGGGAGAAGGACGGCACGGTCACCAACACCAGCCGCCTGGTGCAATGGCACGACGTGGTGCTGGAGGCGCCTGGCGACAGCCGGTCCGACCTGTGGTTCATCTACCACCTCGGCAAGCGGCTGAAGAAACTCTACGCCGGCAGCACGGACAAACGCGACACCGCGATCCAGGCGCTGACCTGGCAATACCCCGAACGCGGCGAGCGCGCGGAGCCGGATGCCGAGGCCATCCTGCGCGAGATCAACGGCTACACGGTGGCCGACCGCCGGCAGGTGGAAAAGTATCAGGACCTGAAGGACGACGGCAGCACCGCCTGCGGCGGCTGGATGTACTGCGGCATATATCCGCGCGACGGCCACAACGTGGCGCGCGGCCGCACGACGGACAAACCGGGCGGACCGGGCAGCCACCTCGGCTGGGCGTTCTCCTGGCCATCCAACCGGCGCACGCTGTACAACCGCGCCTCCGCCGACCCGGAAGGCCGCCCGTGGTCGGAGCGCAAGAAGTTGGTCTGGCGGGACGAGCACGCGGGCAAGTGGGACGGCACTGACGTGCCGGACTTCGTGCCCACCACCCGGCCTGACTACCGCCCGGACTGGAGCAAGCACCCGCACGGCATGGACGCGCTGGGCGGCGACAAGCCGTTCATCATGCAGGCAGACGGCAACATCCAGCTGTTCGTTCCCAGCGGCCTAACGGACGGTCCACTGCCGGTGCATTACGAGCCGGTGGAGAGCCCGGTCAGCAACCCGATGTACGCCACGCAATCCAATCCCACCGCGCATGTCTGGCGCCGGCCAGGCAACGTGGTGCACGCGCCGTCTGACCCGCGATTCCCCTACGTGTTCACCACCTACCGCCTGACCGAGCTACACTGCGGCGGCATCATGGGCCGCGTGGCGCCGCACACCGCGGAGCTGCAACCCGAAGCCTTCGTCGAAATACCGCCAGAACTGGCCAGCCAACTCGGCATCAAGCACCTCGGCTGGACTGTGCTCTCCACCCTGCGCGGCGAGATCGAGGTGCGCGCGATGGTGACGCAGCGCGTGCGTCCGTTCCAGATCGACGGGCGCACCATCTACCAGATCGGCATGCCATGGGTGTTCGGCTGGGAAGGCTACGCGCGCGGCGACATCGCCAACGTGCTGCTGGCCATCACCGGCGACGCCAACACCTCCATCCACAGCACCAAGGCGGTCACGGTGAACTTGCGCGCGGGACGGCTGACACGGCCAGGCGGTGTCGGCCGTGGTCAATAAGCGCCCGGGCGAAGTGGCGCTGGAGTCGCTGGAGGCGATACTGGCGCGCGAGCCGGTGCCGGATCAGGACCTGTTCTCCAAGGCAACGCACTGCCTCAGCGTGTATCGTGACTCCCTAATCGCAACCTATCGCCCCGGCCCGGCACCCGCCGAAATGCGCACGCGGCTGGGCCACGTGAACGCGGTGATCAGCCTGCTGATGGCCGGGCACTTTCCGCTGGGCGCGCTGCCTTGGGGGGAGTTGCACAAGGCTCGGGCGGGGCTGGAGCAGGCGACCGAGTGATACCGGCTGACACATAGGAAGCAAGCGGTTGCGCGGTGCCAGCTTCAACGCGGGCTTATGAGAAGTCTTGCACGAAACGTCAGGAAACAAAGCAAGCGGTTCGTTTTTTGAAAAAAGAACTGCTTGGGTTATTTGCTGGCCGTGTCGGAAATCAAGCCGAGATCTCTTAGCGCAACGTGCTACATGCCGGAAGCACGGGCCTTCGTTCCTAGCTATACATTTCCGGAGGAGTCCGCGGCAGGAGCTTTTAGTTCTATTTCCTCGACCAAGAACTGCTTTCTTCCCTACCCTTCCGGCGTGAGATCCACCAACGCCGCCAGCCCATCTTCCGTCCCGAACGCCAGCCACCCTCCATCTGGGCTCCACGCCAGCGCGCTGACCGGCGCCCCGCCACGCTCCGCCACGCGCAGCACACGCTTGCTGGCAATCTCCGCCAGCACCACCGTGCCGTCGGCGTAGCCGGCCGCCACCACATCCTGCGCCGGGTGGCAGGCGACGCGCGTGCAGATCACGTCCTCCCTCTGTCCCAGCTCAACCGGCGGCTTACCCATCGGGCCGCCACCGAAGAACGGCCACACCACGATGGCGTCGGCGCCCGAGCTGGCCAGGTATTTTCCGTTGCGGGTGAAGCCGAGCGACTCCGGCTTGGCCGGGTAGCCGCTCATGCGCATGTCGTGGCCGTCCGGCAGGCGCCAGCCGTGCAGCGCGTTCTCCTGCATGGCGCTGACCACCGCTTCGGCGGCCGGGTGCACGGCAACGCCGGTGTGGCTGCCCTTCCACTCCAGCCGGCGTGGTGCCGCGTTGGCGCTGGCCACGAACCACAGCGAGGCGCCGTTGTAGTGCGAGGCGGCCACGCGCTTGCCGCGGCCGTCGAACGCAATGCCGGTGACGGTGGACGGGTGTTCGAGCGATTTGAGTTTCTGCCCGGCGGCGTCGAACAGGTGCACGAACTTGCCGGCGGCGCAGGCGACCACGCCGGCCTTGTCGTCGCTGAACGTGGCCACCTGCTCCACCCACTTGCTGCCGAACGCGGCGACCTGCACCGCTGCGCCGTCCGCGCCGACGCGCACCAGCCGCC